>JAUVVQ010000018.1 GCA_030604525.1 Phycisphaerae bacterium
CAGACTCCGTTCTTCCTCTGAAAGCTGAACAATGTATTTTTTGACCATGATAAATCTCCATGATAATTTAACCATAGAGAATTATCGGCAATACCCACCCAAATCTTTAACCGTGACAAAGCAGTAGGTTTCCTGTATGCTGTGGGTGGTACTGATACGCTGGTTAGAAAATATGGTGAAGGCGGAGCTGCAGATAATACCTGGCATCACATCGCAGGAGTATATACCGGCTCGGATGGGCATATTTATATAGATGGTCAAGAGGTTCCTCTAAGCCGAGATGACCCCGACCCTGGTGGGACAATAAATAATACAGATACATAACTCCGTATCGGCAGGTCACAAGAACAAGGAGAACCAGATAATTATTTGGACGGCTCTATCGATGATGTCCGCATTTACAACCGGGCTTTATCTGCCGAGGAAGTTGAAGACCTTTACGAAGCCGGCTTAGCTGAGTCGGTTGAAACCTCCAATACGCCCGAATTCTCGGATATCAATCTCGATGGCGTCGTCAACTTCGGGGATTTTAATATCCTCTTGAACAACTGGCTGAAAACTACCGATAAGTCCCAACAGTAAAGGAAAGCTTTTCGCGAATCGAGGCCGGTCATATCAATGGCCGGCCTTTTTTATACCTGAAAAACATAAACTATAATTTTCTTACAGGCAAAATTGTGCTTGAAAACAAACCGCTTTAACGTATTATAATTGCGCTGCTTATATCAATATCTTAAGAAGATTGAAAAAAAGAATGTCTGTAAACCAAAAGCCCATAAAAGTTTGCTTCGTCTCTCCAAAGGCATACCCGCTTTTCAATCCCGATATAAAAGAAGTATTCGGCGGGGCCGAAGTGGACTTATACTACCTCGCTACCGAGTTGGCAAAAGATGAAAATTTCCGCATCAGCTTCATCGTAGCAGATTACGGCCAGAAAAAAATCGAAGAACTCCAGAATATCACCGTTATAAAAAGTTTAACTTTCCGAGAAAACTCATTAATCGCTGCAGGAAAAATCTGGCGGGCTATGAAAAACGCCGACTCGCAAATCTATTTCCAGGAAACCTCCTCTTGGGGAACCTTTCTTGTTAGCTTATTTTGTAAACTTAAAAATAAAAAGTTTATTTACCGAACTGCCCATAAGAACGAGTGCGATGGTACATACATCAAGGAATATCGCATTCAGGGAAAAGCGTTTAAATGGGCATTGCGAAATGCTGACGAGGTCATTGTCCAGAATGCCTCAGACCAGAATGACATCAAAAAATTGATGGGCATCGATACCATGGTAATTCCTAATGGTCACTATCTGTCTGATATTAAACAAATAGACAAAGATTATATCCTGTGGGTTGGCCGGAGCGCACAATTCAAAAGGCCGTACCTGTTTATAGACCTTGCGGAAGAATTCCCCGATGAAAAATTTGTAATGATTTGCCAGCGTGCTACCGGCGATGAAAACTATGAGCAGTTGGTTTCAAAAGCAAAACAGACCGAAAACCTGCACTTTATCAGGCGTGTCCCTTTTGCTGATATCGATGATTACTTTCAAAGTGCCAAAGTTTTTATCAATACCAGCGAAGCTGAGGGCTTCCCGAATACCTTCATACAAAGCTGTAAGGCCGGCACCCCAATTCTGTCACTGAATGTGAACCCGGATGGCTTTCTTGACGAATATAATTGTGGAATATGCGCTAACGATGACTGGCAGGAATTTGTCAAACACCTGAAAACTTTGCTTTCCGAACACGATGAATTACGGAACTTGGCTCAAAATGCTCGAAAGTATGCAGAAGAAAAACACGATATAGAGAAAATAGCAGAAAAATACAAGACTTTGTTCTTGATATTAACTGGGAATAATTGAAAATCACCCTGACATTTATTTGCTGAAACTAAGATGATTCTTCCATCAAACAATATATAATGAAGCAGGATTGGTTTGCCAAAAACTATAGAAACCCACAGCTGGCTCGGGCTGAATTTGAACGTACCCTTGACGTTTACGACAAAGTGGCTGAGGCAAAACCCCTACGGCTTAGAATAGCCAAACCGATGAAGGTTAATAACTCCACCGCCTATTTTGAAAGAATTACCGACTGTATTAACCTAAGAAAGTTGATTTGCAATATTCGCGTCGATACAGAAGTTTTATACTATACTGGACAGGCCTTAGCAGAATTGCATTCGGCATTGAATCCTCAGATAAACTGCCTTGATGAAAACATATCTATTCATGGAGATTTTTCGGCAACTAACGTATTATATATGCCGTCGAAAAACCTTATCTATATAGTTGATTTCGCACCGTACCGTTATGACAACTCTGAATCGTATTCTTATGCTCCGGCTTATCGTGACCTTGCGCATCTGGTGCTCACTCTGGAAATAAAGTATCCGATTTACAAAATACATCTTGTAGCACGCAAAAAAAACAGGGAAATGTCGGCTATGTTCTGGGAAGGGTATGAGAATGTAATCGGCAGAAAAATTGACCGTGACAAGCTCTATGAATTCGTAATCAAAGAAATTGATTCCACAAAAAAGCTTTTCAGAAAAAGACACCTTCTCACGCGCTTTGTTTGGACAAAAGTATTTGACCGAACTATGCAACGCTATATCAATCTAAAAGAATCATAACAATGATAGAAAAAGAAAACAATGAAGACTATAGATATTCTCATACTCAACCTGGGAAAGGTAGTTTTTACGACTTTAAGGTGTATGGACAAAAATCGGGCCACCGCTCAATCTGGCTAATGGAACGTCAATACCTGACTGATGTGATATCCCGGCTCGTTGTAAAAAAAAATAAATATCTGGATTTCGCCTGTGGAACAGGACGCATCATAGAAATTTTCGCCGACGGGTTCAACAAAGCCGTAGGTCTTGATATTTCTGAGCCGATGTTATCCATGGCAAAAAAGAAAAATATCAAAGCGGAACTATTATTGGCAGATATTACTGAAAACCCAGATATTGCTGGTGGTGAATTTGATTTAATAACCGCATTCAGGTTCTTTTTAAATGCACAGCAGTTGCTCCGATACCGGGTGATAGACATTCTTGCCGAAAAGCTCACAAAAGATGGAATTCTTATATTTAATATTCATAATTCCAAACCAAGCTTCTTATGTTTGCAAAATGCTTTTACCAATCTGTTTACTCAACGAAAAATCCCATCCCTGTCACGCAAACAAGTCACTGACTTGGTAAAAAAAGCCGACCTTGAAATTGTCGAAACCAGAGCATTTGGCATTATTCCGAAAGCCGCTCATATTATTTCAGGAGCACGACTCTGGGGCCGGATGGATAAAACCCTGCAAAAAGTTAAGCTTTTGCAAAAAATCGGCTCTGATGTTATCTACGTCTGCAGAAAAAAACGATAAAACATTAAACCTCTCAGAAAACAGAACTAAGCCTTATTAGCCATCTTGATTTCTGCCGGACGAATACACCCAGCGACGGCTAATATCTCGCTCCAGTCCCAGCTTGTAACACAGGTAGAAAAAAAATCGCAAAATCCTTGAAGTCAACTCCGGAAAAACAGTAAGCAAATATGTCCCCACCCGCCAGTACCACGGGAAAAAAAGACGAAATTCTTTAACAGTTTTGCGGGCTTCTTTTCAGCCGTTACTTGTTTTCCCAAAAGGAGACAGCTAAGATAAATTCAGATTGTAGTTTCTTGGTCAATATGACCGGTTCGTAAAAAGCTTTCAGTGAGGGAAAAATTATTTGAAGTAGATTTCCTCGTATTTCCTGTCGATAGCTTCATTTGTGAACTTAGCATGAACTTTTCTTACAGCGTTTTCGCTGATTCGCTGATATAACTCCTTATCTTGTAAGAGCTTGATTATTGCTGATTCAATCTTTTCCGGGTCTTCCTCTTTTACAATTATCCCATCACGACCGTCTTCGATTATGCTTTCAGTAACACCGGGTATATTGACGGTTACAACAGGAAGCCCCGTGGCCATCGCCTCCACCACTACCGTCCCGAATCCTTCTGTGCGCGATGGAAAAACAAAAACACCAGATGCTTTCATATACTCCTCAACATTGTCTATCAGACCGGTAAAAATAACTTTCTCGGAGATTCCAAGCTCTTCCAGTCGTTCTTTCATCTGGGCTACAAATTCCTGGCGTTCTCTGGTTTTAGTGATAGGACCTACCAAAAAAAGTAGCGAATCTGGATAGCTATTAGTAAGCTTTCCAAACGCTTCTACCAGCAAATCAATCCCTTTTCGCTTAGCTATTGTGCCTACGAAAAGCAAAGCTTGCTGTTTCAGACCTATCCCCAGCTTGTTACGCAATTTCAGCTTCTCATCTTCTCTGGGGGGACAAAACCGCTCGATATCCACAGGGTTTGCTATCTCCCGAAGTTTCCCGGCATCCAGCTTAGACGACTTGTAGGCAAAACTAAGAGCAGGGGAGATAGTCACCACAATGTCTGCCACAGAAAAAACCCAAAAAAGTAATCTCTCTTTGATTCCGGTAGGTTTTGCCTGCAGAAAATTCAGGGTATTATCTTCTGTTACCGTCGTCATTTCCAGGATAGTTTTCTTGCGAAGAACTTTTCCCATAGCAATAGCACAAAGCGGCAACGCTCTTCCTGCTCCAAAACAATGGATAACATCGAAGCGATTCCTGTTACGAACCAGCTTCCACATAGCACATAATGGAACTTTAATATATTCAATCCAGAAATGTTTAAGCTTGAAAAAGAAAGCGACTTTTCCCGTATGATAAAAAGCAGGAACTCTGACTATCTTTGCTTCAGGTACGATCTGCTTCCACTCGCTATTCTTCCATTTTACATTATAGCGACCTACCCGTCTGGTCAAAATAAACGCAAGATGTCCCTTTTTGTCCAGACGACCTGCATACAAATATGCTATTAGACCGCTACCACTATATACCGGTGGTATCGCACCGGTTACAATACATATCTTTTTAAGCTCTTTTGCCATCTTATAACTATCCTTTTTCATTCTGCTATCGAGTTCAAAACTTCCGAGAATTTCCTGGCCATCTCTCTCTGGCTGTATTTGTTAATCTCCTCTTCGCTGCCTTTATAGCCAACTTCTCCATTGGTTTTATATTCGTTGTAAAAGCTTAAAACCGCTTCTTTAACTGACTCTGCATCCGCCGAATGTATCCCCGCTCCGGTTTGCTCCATTAAATCTTTAATCACTCCCGCCCCCCCGCCGGTTGCAAGGATAGGACGCCTCGCCGCCAAATACTCGAATACCTTACCTGGATATACCCCTCTTTCGTTGGGCTCATTCCAGTCAAGAAGCAGTAAAACCTGCGATTCCCGCTGTTTTGACAAAACTTCCACACGGGAAATCATTCCTCTTTGATGAACAAGCCCCTCCAAACCATATTCTTTCGTCATCCGCTCAAGCCAATATCGCTTGGAATCGTAAAGACAAACTTCAACTTCCTCCGGTATAATCTTTTTTTCTTCTATCAATTCTCGAATTGCGCCGAAAACAAGTGAAGGTTCCTGAAAACCCTCATAAACTTTGCCTGTATAGCTTATCGTAAATTTCTTGCTTAATGATGAGGTTATAACTTCTTCCGGGTCAAACCCGTTGGTTATTGTAAATGCATCTTTACCTTTGTGCAATCTCACTATTTTTTCAGTCCACGGCTTCGAAACAGTAACTAAAGCATCCGCAGTAGATAATGTCTTAAGCTCTAATCTTTCTTCAAACCATTTCCTGACCGACCCATAACGGTAATAATGATTTTGAGTCCAGAGGTCTCGGAAATCTGCAATCCACGGAATTCCAAATCGGCTTTTCAGTTCCTTACCAATCAAATGGGCAGACACCGGAGAAAAACTGCTGATAATCGCATCGAACTTCTCTTCTCCCAGTAGCTTTGTCCCCGCCTTTATCGCCATCGGGCACCAACCTCGCCTCTTGCTCGGATAAAAAATAATTCCTCTGAGATACGTCTCAACCTTATTCGTAAACGTTCTGCCACCTTCACGCTGCGAAAACGGCACGCCAACAATCTCCTGAACACGCCTGTTTGGGTCAAAACCCAACCTCTTCTTTAGTCGTTTGATAATATCACCCGAATAAGGCGTCTGGATAACTCGGAATCTCTTATCCGGCTGACCCGGCAGCATCGGCGTTAGAAATACCGGCTCCCAGCCGAATTCAGGCAAATATTTACCCAACCCGCGCAAACGAAGCATCGCAACCGAACGCTCCGGTGGAAAATGACGAGTTATTATCAATACCTTCTTCATCTTCTCACTGGCCATACTATTCTTTCAAATATCCACTCAAAAACATTGTCCTTATTGCCCATAACCTAATGCTCTCGCCGTCTCTAACGCCATTTCGATAAACCTTTGGTTCATCTCTTCGCTCCAGTCTGCCTGATTAGGAAATACACCTTGTTTCTGAGCGTTTAACTTTTGTCCCAACACACGCAAAATCTTTCTTTCGGGAGGTATAGCTGAACCCAAAAAGGCAAACAGTTTTAACAACTCTTTTTCATAAGCATCAAACATATCTTTAGCATGGAGAATCAGTACCTTCTCGTTACTCAATCCAGAACAAAAATCAAGTATCCACCGATTTGTCTCATTCCATAACCACAGGTTTTTTTGAAACGGGCTGTACGACGCCCATTGTTGACCATCTTCGGACGACGGTGCAGGAACTATGCGGGTCTTATCAAATCTATGACCATCATACCATCTGCGACGCATACCGGACCTGACAACATCGCGAGGGTCCCTGACAAGATGAATAAATCGTGTTTGCGGCAACGCTTCCAAAATAACAGGCGCCAAAAAAGTTACATGCGGGCCGGTTTCCATATATCTTTTGCCCACCTTCAAACAATACTTAAACAAAACTTTTCTGGCAGTTAAAAAACTTTCTAAAAAAATCTCAGAAGTACCTTCACTATATTTGTCATAAGCCGCTTTGGATAATCCGAAAAGCAGGGGCTTCGGCTCGTGGTAGACAAGATAATCCTTGGCTAATCCACACAAAGCTGCTAAGGTCTGCGAACCTACTCGACCCGTCGAAAGCACAAAAATACTTGATAACTTCGAGTAATCCTTTACGTTCACTTTTTTCTCATTCAAAAATTTACGCCGGATGTATCTGATTACTTGACGAGGCGTAACATCTAACAGTTTTTGTGAATTGTTTATATACATCTTTATAGTCCGACTCGTTTATAAATAATCTTTCTCAAAACCATTCAAACATTTACCAAATCTCTCTTTGAATATATTAGAACTGTAATTACTTTGGCAATACCGGATTAATTTTTGTATCAGTTCATTATAATCTATCCCTGAGTTCTGGTAACCATTAAAAAACTCAACCAAATCTTCCAAAGCATCAAATCTGAACTCTTCAAACGGGACAATCTCTTTCTGCCCGCCTGAATTATGTACCAAAGGCACACAACCGTTAAAAATCGCCTCAACCGTTGTTATACCGAACGGCTCATTGATGTTTGTGTGGATAAAAAACTTGGAATCGCTCAAAATTTCCTTTTTTTTCTTATCGGATATATTAGTATGGAAAAACACATTATTTATATTATTTTCTGCAACGTATCCCCGGCAGTTCTTTAAATATTTGTTATTTTCTTTAGCAAATCCAATCAGATGAAAGTTCCACCCCGGTAGCTTCTCTGCAAGCTTAATCTGCTCAAACTGCCTCTTCTCCTTACAAAACCTGCCTATGCTGCTTATATTATTCCCTCTTTCAGCAAAACGCTTTGTAAAAGCACGCTCTATTTTTACAGGCGGGTATATGACCGGAATCTCTTTATTATAACTCGGATAATAACGCGCAATATACGACCGCGTAAAGTCAGAGTTGGCAACCAAATAGTTATTTCCCTTGATAGAATGAAAAGTATAAAGCAAACTAAGCATCTTTGAAAATACTCCTCTCTTGCTGCTCCATCGTTTCAACCTCTTCTCGGGGTCGTGGATGTCCATATATCCCGATTTTAAACGTGCTATCCGCGGAAAGTGCACATAAGACAAAATTGGTATTTTCGAAGGCATTAAAAAAGATGTGTTATTACTGTCGATAAAATAATCATACTCCCGATACAGTTTCCTCAAAGCCAAACCGAAAGTTAATATATTTACCTCATGAGGAAATCTTGATAAAATAGTCTCGATTTTACGAATCCGAAATGAAACTTCTGCCCCGTATCTCTCTTTTATCCCTTCTGCTGTAACACTCGTCTTGAAAGTTATAAAATCAGGTACTATACCTCTTTCATTCAGCAGCTCGGTTATCTTGATGATAACCGCCAGACGACCACCATATATAATCGAGTTTTGAACTATGCCTACTCTCATTTGCATAAAGTCTATATCACTTATTCCGAAGTCAAATCAATACCCAGCTTTTCAACCGACTCCTTGTAAGAACTACATTCCGAATTTGTCTCAATGAAATAATTTATCATCCATTCATAACTCCAATTATCGGAAAAAGTTAGTGAAAATAAATTGAAAATACGATTAAAATATTCATTGGTAAATATGACAAATAGCTAAAAAATCAAGAGCAGTTCTTTTAATTTGCTCGACGAATCTAAAATCTTGAGTTGTATACTTGGATAAGTGTTGCTCGTTTTTTACTTCTTTTGGTTGATTGATGTTCCTGTCTTTTGAATACGAAATATGTTTCTTAAGATAATGGCAAAAACCATTTGGTAATAATAACTTTGTTGCGTTAACTATTGGTTGTGTAAGATAAACTTTTAAAGGGCTCTGTTTTGCACGGTTAATTTCAATCTGTATTATCGCTTCTTTTGCAATCAAACTTAGAATTTGCACTTTAGCAAAAGTCTTTTCAAGAACTTTCCGTAGCTCGGTAGAATTGTATTCTTTTTTATGGTATTTGTTCCAAGGCTTTTGAAGGGGAAGTAGCCTTAGACCTTTGTTTGGTGTTGTAACAAGCAACTTTCCATCGTGAGAAATCACTCTTTTTATTTCTTCAAGAAAAGATTTGAGTTTGTAAGGCTCTATGTGTTCTATTACTTGAAACATAACTACTGTGTCAAAAGTTTGCTTTCTAAATTCTAAACCATTAAGAGGATTTCCATGTACGTGTTTTATATTTGAGTACGGATTGTGTCTCTTCGCGTAACGTATCGCTTCAAGGTCATTGTCAAGAGCTATAACATTTTTGGAAACTTTCGAAAGCAGTTTTGTGCCATATCCGGCACCACTCCCTATTTCGAGTACATTCTTATTCTGACAATAGTTTAGGGCAAATTCATATGCTTTTTGATGTCTTAGAAACATAAGGTATTGACTAACGTTATTATTATCTATTTTCTCGGGGTTTAACCATTCAGTGTTAGAACAACACTTATCTTTTCCTTCGCGACCTTGACTTTGTTTTACCATGAAGAATTTCCAAATTATTTGGTATATCTGCTCCCTAATACACTCGTAAACTATTTCAAAATTGCTTAAATGCTAAAGTTGCCTGCTGCTATGGAACACCTTGTTTGACAACTGATAAGGTCATTTTGCGTTGATTCTACTTTGTGAAGCTCATTTTATGAGATTTTTTTGTATATATAAAAGTCTACTCTGGATTCTTCTTTATTTCTACCATGCAACGGGTATTTATTGGGAATATGTTGTATAAGCTTCCAATCAGGCATGTTTTCGTCCACCCACTTAGTAAGCTTTCTGTGTCTAATATGAGCTGCCTGTTGCTTCAGTTGCTTGTCAGTATTGCTTGAGTAAATAATTACAAATTTGTTACAAGATTTATACAATTGTTTCATATGGGATTCAAATACATCATCTTCTATTAAATGAAAGATTACATCCAGGGAGAGAATTAAATCTGCTTTCTCACCATGGTAATCTTTAAGCAGGTTGAAATGTTTGGAAGGATCAGAATAAAAAACTTTTTTGCAAAGTGATATCGCCTTGGGACTGACATCAAATCCCAAATATTTCGGGTATTGAGCAAGTTTTAATTGGTTTCCATTACCACAGCCAAACTCTATAACAGACTTTATATTGTTCTCTGCTATAAAAGAATTTATGACCTCCGCTTTGAATTTTGCCCGTTTGCCATACGAGCCAGCTCCGGAATTACCCCCTTTGGCGTATCTGCGAGACCAATATTCCCTCGATCCCGGAAAATGCTTTTTGGGAAACAGATATCGCTTGAGTTCCTTGATGATTGGACCAATTACCGAGATTTTTTTGATGCTTTCTCTCAACGCTTTATCTTTCTTGAGTATATATATTTGAAATTTGACATTTATAAAATAACACTAATCTATTCTAAAGTTTTGCATTAGTTTTTTAAACATCTTTTGTTATGGAATTTTTACAGGCGTTTGTCGTTTGGAAAATGGACGACACAAACCTTCTTAAAGAAGCGTCCGCCTTCAATAAGACAGCAATATAAACCAGCGACACTAACAAAACAGCAGCCACAACAATCCAGTCTTCGGCAACATACGTCAGTAATTTTACCGGAAAAATAAGAACACTGCAAACTAATATATATTTTACAATCTTCTCACCTGCCCACAAAAGAGAGACCTTACTAAGTCGCAACCTGTAAGAAAGAGTCACAATACTAAGCAAAATACTGAACCCCGCAAACAAACACAGCCCTATCCGCGGAGAGAAATACAAACCGCCGATTAACAGAGCCGCCGACCTCCCGATAATTGCCGCTGACGTAATAATCAACGTCGTCCCCTGGCGGTTTAAAATGTTAAAAACACCAATAGGTGAACCTAAGAAATTAAAAAGAAGCCACGGTGCCAATATCTGTGCATACACCCCCGCCTCCGTCCATTTCTCACCGAGCACAAACCCGAAAAGCTCCCCGCCTAAAAAAGCCAATACCACCATCGGAAACACGCCTATCTGAACCAACCTCTTGAATATACTCTCCACAATTTTGTTTAGCTGCCCCGTCTCGCTATATTCTTTCGCCGCCGTAGGATAAAATACCTGTGATACCGACTGACTCACAAGTCGTATCGGCAAACTGACAACACTCTTGGCCATAAAATAATAACCCACCACTGAGTAACCCACTGCCTCTTTAGGAAAATAAAAACCAAGAATAAATACCGGCAACTGAAGTGATATGGTATTAAGCAGCGCCCCCCATGAGCTTAAAATCGGAAACTTCTTATGACGCTTCGCCACCGACCATATCGCCTTGAAATCGATATCGCTGCTTTTGATATCCCTTATTAACCCTCGACCGAGAAAGACCGTAAACAATATCACTGCCACAGCTATCTGACCGAACGCACCAACGAACAAAGCCGTCACCGTCGCTCCTAAAACCAATGCCCAAACCAGAGTTACCGGCCTCTGACCCAACGCAGAACCGAACCCCGCCCACGCTATCGCTCCGAAACGCTTCTCGTATCCCGCCCAGTAACGCAGTGACATCCCAACGCCACTCACTAACACAAACAACGGCAAAAGCCACAAAAATACCTCCAATTCAGGCATCTTATACCAATCAGCTATCTTACCTTTGAATAAAGGTACCAGGCATAATAACAAAATAGAAAAAACAACCGTCAAAAGCACACTCAGCAAAAAACTGGATACCGCCTCTTTCTTATCGCGACCAAGCGGTATCGAAAGCTCATAGCGAAGACAGCATATAACTGCAAGAATAGCGAAAATCGAGCTGAATACCTGGCGAATTCCAAAAACCTCGGGGGTAAATATACGTGCCAGTATCGGCACAGTCGCAAACGTTATCAACTGAACCGCCACTTTGCTTGATAAAATCTTTAGTATATTTCTGCCTAAGGACATTAGCAACCTTTTTATACTGTTTACGATTAACTTTTCCCGTTTGCTTGCGGCCAAATAACTTTACAGCAGCAGGTTATAACTTTCATCGCGGAAATTTATTATCCTCAAGGATATAACTCTGCTTCTTTACAGTCACCGACGGCTCACTCACTCTCAAGCCCTTCCTTAATTAAACTCTTCAGCTTCTTCGGGTACACCATAAAGCCGTGCTGCTTTATCCCGCCTGACAAATCATACCTCAAAGGTCGGTTTTCCAAATCAACCACACAGCAATCCGCCTCTTTCGCTATCGCACAACCCGCTCCTGTGTCCCACAAACACGTCGGACCAAAACGGGGATAAAGCTCCGCCGAACCCTCCGCAACTGCGCACATCTTAAGAGAACTGCCGTGACGTAAAACATCCTTGATATTCATCCGCAAAAGAAATGCCTCCGTCTTCTCGTCCAGATGAGACCTGCTTACCACCGCTTTGTGAAAACGCCCCGCTCCGCTGCAGAATATCCGCTGCGCCTTCGAATCCTTCTCCGCCTTAAACGCTCCAAAACCCTCCGCCGCAAAATACAGCACTCCGCTTACAGGTACATATATGACACCAAGCACCGGACTCCCTTTTTCCACAAGGGCAATATTGACCGTGTACTCTCCCAGACCCTTCACAAACTCCTTCGTCCCGTCAAGCGGGTCAACAAGCCAGTAAACCTCAAGCTCCTTGCCCGCCTTCGCTTCCGGCTCTTCTTCCTCTGATACTATCTCGAATACCGGCTCTAACTTCTCAAGCCCTTCCTGTATAATCTTCCCGGACGCCGTATCAGCACGGGTCAAAGGCGAGCCGTCGCTCTTATAACGCACATCCATATCTCCTGACGTTACCTCTAAAATCACTGCGCCCGCACGCCTGGCAATCTCCTCAGACGCTTTGAGAAATTTCTCAAGTATCGCTTTTTCCATTTAATCAAGCTCCCTCGATGTCGCTGGCAAGACCAATGTAACCTTTCTTCTCCAGATGAAGTAATATCTGCTGAACACACTCTTCAGGACCCATCTCCGTAGTGTCGAATTCCATCTCCGCATCGCCCGGCTCCTCGTAAGGGTCAGAGACGCCGGTGAATTCCTTGATTATTCCAGCTCGTGCCTTCGCATAAAGTCCTTTACGGTCACGCTGCTCACACACTTCGACAGGTGTGGATATATGAACAAGTATAAAACCGCCTTTCGGAGCTATCATTTCTTTTACTTCTTTGCGAATACTGTCGTAAGGAGCTATCGGCGCACATATCGCTATCCCACCGTTCTTCGTAATCTCAGATGCCACCCAGCCGATTCGCCGAATATTGATGTCACGGTCCTCCTTCGAAAAACCAAGCTCGCTTGACAGATGCCTGCGCACAAGGTCACCGTCTAAAAGAGTTATCCAACGCCCTCCTATCTCCATCAGTTTCGACATCAAAACATTCGCAAGCGTCGATTTGCCGCA
This sequence comes from Phycisphaerae bacterium, assembly GCA_030604525.1. GTDB lineage: Bacteria > Planctomycetota > Phycisphaerae > Sedimentisphaerales > Anaerobacaceae > JAUVVQ01. Next base: position 13,313 of record JAUVVQ010000018.1, read on the forward strand.
ACTCGGAAGACCGGTAAAGAACACTGTAAAACCCTGTTTATTCCGCGGCGGATACGTCCGGCGAAGCTCCTTAACCACTTCAGGAAAAGAAAACCACGATGGTATCTCACGACCGTCCAAAAGACGCTCCCGCAGCTCAGTGCCGGATAACTTCTTCGGCTTTACGTCCGCCGGCACCTCATCCACCGGCATATATTTATCCTCCTCAGACACATATACCATCAGCTTAAACGGCACCATCTTGATTCCAAGCTCCTCCTGATATTCTTTCAGAAGCTCCTGCGCCTCGTAAGGACCATAGAACGGCTTACCATCAGAATCCGAACCAGGACCCGCATGGTCTCTGCCTACGATAAAATAATTACAACCGTAATTCTTACGGATTATCGCATGCCATACCGCCTCACGCGGACCGCCCATACGCATCGCAAGGGGAAGAAGACTAAGCATCGCTGTATTATGCGGGTAATGGCTCATCAACGCTTCATAACATCGAACACGAGTAAAATGGTCCACATCTCCCGGCTTCGTCTTTCCAACTACCGGATGTATCAGCAGGTTCGCTTCTAATTCTTTCGCCGCACGGAACGTCAGCTCCTGATGCGCCCGATGCATCGGATTACGTGTCTGAAACGCCACCACATTTCGCCAGCCCTTCGATGAAAACTTCTCTCGAACTTCTTTCGGCCCCATCCGAAGCTCCGTAAAATCATAGTGCCTCGGCTTCTCTATCCCTTCTACCGTTCCTCCAACGTAGTAGCTTTCTGTTTTATTCAAAAGATAATCCACGCCCGGATGTTCCTCATTCGCAGAGCCGAATACCTTCTTCGCCTCTGCCTTCAAATCCGCCTGCCAGATGTCCTCCACTGTAAGAGCCGCAAGCATAACGCCTTCGAAATCACGAAGTGCTAACTTGTCCCCCTCTTTCAACCCCTTAGCCGTCTCTTCCGAAACGTCGAGCATAATCGGCAAAGGCCATAACGCCCCGTCGGAGAGCCGCATCTCCTTGCAAACGCTTTCATAATCCGCCCTTTTTAAAAAACCTCTCAATGGAGAAAATCCGCCGTTCAGAAGCATCTCTAAATCGCAAAGCTGTCTGCCCGTTAGATTCTGTGAAACCCACCCCTTGGATTGCTCTTTTAACTCTTGCCCCTTTGCTGAATCAACAACCAAATCCACTAATTCTCCACCGTGCGGCTCAATCAAGTGTTGCACCATTTTTACATCTCCTTTTCAAAATTTATCAATAGCGCTCTATGAATTACAAAATCAAACCCGGCAAAAAAGTGCCGCTCAGATAATTGCTATTTGTTGCGCAAATAGTATATTGTCATTCCTGCGAAAGCAGGAATCAATTTTTTTACTTGTTACCCCTGTTTTCACTGGGCTAACTTCATCGATTTCCGCTTTCTGCAAAATCAACCCAAAGCTGCCGTTAATACCTCGATACCGTTGAAAACAGCATTATAACCGAACAAAAAAGAAAATGTAGAACAAAATCAAAAAACTAAGCACTTGACAGCTCAATCCGCTATACAATTAAATTCAAACGGCCTCTCTCTTTGCCAAACCATCCCGAATACCTCAACTCAAAATCGAAGATACACTATGGCGGACTAAAAACCCAGACTCAAAACTTGAAAAACGAGCACCCCGAAAATCCAGCTCCTTTTTCCCATTATTTATCCCCCATAAACTCACACTCCTCACTACCAAGTCAATTAACCGATACCAAACCGACGACAGAACGCCGCAACCTTACCCTGCATTTCCTTTTTAAATTCCTCTTTTAATTCAAACCGCCCCGAATCAATTATTTCTAAATTTCCAAATACCTCATCAACAAACCCCGCACACCTCTTCATCTCATCCGCTCCCATCCCGCGCTTCGTAACAATCGGCGTCCCTAATCTTATCCCCGCCGGCGTCTTCCCCTCCTGGTAGGGTCTCTCAATCGCATCCGCAACTATTCCGCACTCCTCAAGTGCCCGGCTCGCTGTCACCCCGTCCAGCCCATCTCGCGATTTAACCATATCCACTAAAACCATATGATTATCCGTCCCCCCTGTCAGAACATCGTATCCCAAATCCACCAAGCTCGCTGCCAGCACCTTCGCATTCTCAACCACCTTAAACTGCCTGTCTTTATACTCCTGACTTTGCGCCTCCTTGAAAAAAACCGCCTTGCCCGCAATATTATTCAAATAAGGCGTCCCCTGAAGTCCAGGAAACGTCGATTGCTCAATCAGCTTCTGCAAAGAAAGCTTCTGTCCCCGCACCGTCACTTCCAAATCTTTATCTTTTCCCATCAGGATAACTCCGCCTCTCGGCCCGCCCGGCTTATACGTGCTGCTCGTTACAAAATGCGCATAATCTATCGGCGACTGATGCACTCCGCCAATCACCAACGCTGCTATATGAGATATATCCGCCAGCAAATAAGCGCCGACGCTATCCGCAATCTTACGAAACCTGCCGAAATCTATCGCTCTGCTGTAAACGCTCACGCCGCATATAATAAGTTTCGGGGCAAACTGCTTCGCCTTCGCCGCAATTGCTTCATAATCCAATCTCAGACTTTCCTTATCCAGATAGTAATTGCCGACTTCATACATCCTGCCCGTTATCGATTCCTTGCACCCGTGCGAAAAATGACCTCCTTGCTCCGTCGGTAGACTCAATATCCGAGCTCCCTGCTCCAGAACAGCGGTTAGCACTATCAAATTCGCCGACGTCCCTGAATGCGGCTGCACATTCGCATACTCCGCACCGAACGCCGCCTTCGCCCGCTCTGCCGCCAGCTCCTCCGCCTCATCGATAACCTCACAGCCGCTGTGAAGTCGGCTGCCTGCAACCCCCTCCGCCGTCTTATTCTGCATCACCGAACCAAGCGCCGCCAGCACCGCTCGTGAACAGTCATTCTCCGCCGCCACAAGCTGCAAACTCCCCTCACGCCTCGCAAATTCCCTCCGTATCAAATCATAAACCTCAATATCCGCTCGCTCTAAACTCGAGAATATCCCTTCGTGATACAACCTCGACCTCATCGCCGACTTCCCGACTTGCCCTGGTAAGCTCGAACCTTTCATGCCGCTGACTGCTTCGAATTTCTTCGATTCTTTGCGACTTTTATCTTTTTTAACCGGCATCTTGCAGCTTCCAAAATTAAAATGTCACCAACCTGAACCTTACCGTTAAAAAAATGCTCCCTGCACAATCCTCACTATATCCTGCCATGTTACATACAGGACAAACCCGCCGACAAGCACCAGGCCGGCATATACCGCCTTCTCCTGTATCTTCTCGCTCACCGGCGAACCCTTGATTTTCTCTATCGCCAAAAATAGAATATGACCGCCGTCAAACGGTAACATCGGCACTAAGTTCACCACCGCTATAAACGTGCTGATTAAACCAAGAAAATATATATAATAAATCTTCGATGCTTGCGAGGCCACCTTGTAACTTACCGCAACGATACCAACCGGACCCACGACAGTTTTAGGACTCAGCTTGCCGCGAACCAGCTTGCTCAACGTCAAATACGCCTGCTTCACATACTTCACCGATGTCCCGAGTCCCATACCGACGGCTTCAAGCGGATTGCCCGCTTTGTATAACCTCTGAAGCTGCTTAAAAGGTATATTATCTGTTAACACCGACTTTACCGTCACCAAATCCTCCCCCTCACCAACCTCGATGCTCGCACTGCCTGCTAACTGCTCGCCCGCTCGATAATCTATACTAACCTCCTTGCCGTGATAATTACTCAACTGTTTTGCCGCATCATAAAAACTCTTCACCGCCACTCCGTTTACCGCCGTTATCAGCGCTCCCGATGGTATCTCAAGCTTGCCAATCCCCTCGGCTTCAACCGTCTTGGCCACCACCGCCTCCTCCATCGCAAGTTCAAGGGTAATCCCGATTATAACCTTCTTACCTTCTGCCGTCTCTTTAGCTTTTGGAACCGTACTAACTCTGACAACCTCTTCGGCACCCCCATCTCCCCGCCGAAGTATCTTCAACGGCAATTTCTTATCCTTATGCTCTTCGGTTATCTTCCGAAGCTCCTTATATGTCGGATTCTCAATGTCACCCACCGCAAGAATAATGTCACCCTCTCGAAGTGCGGGTAAATTAGCGTCCTCCGCTATCGATGTAATCTGAAGCCGCGGCACCATCGAACAAATATGACCCAATTCCAATTCGCCGTCGGCCTTCTTAAATACAGCTATCTGCCCCAGGCCAAGCTCCGCTTCTGCAAGCTCGGACTGACCTGCTCCACCGCCCCGTTCAACTAAAACCGTAACCGACCTTGCATAAGTAGTCGGAATTATATCCCACAGTTCCCAGAAACCATCCACCTCTTTGCCGTCAACCGCCTTTATCTTATCGCCGCCGCGTAAACCCGTCTCTTTGAACAGCTTCTCAAAATCCGATACCTTCGCAACCTCCAGTGTCTGAGGCGCCATAAATCCGAAAAGACGAAGCTTACCCGCCTGACCGGGAATCGACATCTCCTTTGCCATCATACTGTAATCTTCCACCGAACCGTCCTTATGCCTGACCTTAAATGCGACCTTCCGGTCCTCCTTCGAAAGAGCGCCGGCCATCATTACATCTTTAAACTCCAGGTTCTTGCTCCTGCCCGCTATCTCGACAATCTCATCGCCCCCTCGAAGACCGGCTCGCTCCGCCGGAGAATCAGGACGAACACCGCCCACCACCGCCGGCACCATCTTTATTCCAATCGAAAACACTAACATAAATACCAGCGCCGCACTCAACGCATTAAATGTCACCCCTGCCGCTATCACCGCCATCCGCACTCCCACCGACTTGTTACGATAGTCTCGAGGGTCGGCATTCTTTTCTGCAACACCGGTATCCTCCTGGCCCAGCATCTTCACAAAACCTCCGAACGGCACCAAACCAATACGATACTCCGTCTCACCCGCCTTACCCCCCTTCCCGAATGTAAAATGATACCTGCCCTCATCTATCTCTTCTTGTCCTTCACTTTCTCCTTCTCCTTCCTCTGCTTCGTCACCTCCCTCTTCTTTCTTTTCCGCTTTCTTACTCGGAAAAATATCAGGCAAAAACCGAACCTTAAAACCTTCCTCCGTCCTGCGTATCCCCGCCAGAATAGGAGGAAAACCCATCGAAAATGCCTCCACCTTGATACCAGATAGCTTGGCTACTATGAAATGACCAAACTCATGAATCAATATCATCGCACCGATACCTATCACCACTAACAGAATATTTCCCACAACGTCGAATTTACTCACTATCAAATAGATAAGCCCCGCCAGAATGACAAAAAACAAAATCAGCCGCGAATACCCAATCGGCTTAGTAACCTCTAAATCATCCTTCTTTACATCTTTATTCTTATCCGTCTCGTTTACACCTTCTCGTTGACCCATTCAATAACCTTTCTACGCGCCCAGGCATCTACCTCGAGCAGCTCTTCAATTGACAAATCCTTTTTATATTCCTGTTTATCCAAACAAGCTTCTATGAGTTCAACTATGTTAACAAATTTTATCCGCCCGTCCAGAAACTCTTGCACCGCCGCCTCGTTCGCCGCATTAAACACCACCGGCGACGAACCTCCCTCCCCAGCCACCTCGTACCCCAGCGAAAGCGCCCGGAAAACCTCCATATTCGGCTCCTCGAATGTCAGCTTCCCAACCTCCTCCAGACGTATCGGCTCCGCTATCCCAGCCACCCGTTCAGGATACGTCAAAGCATACTGTATCGGAAGACACATATCCGGCTTCCCTAACTGCCCCATCACCGAGCCGTCCACAAATTCCACCATCGAATGAATTATCGACTCCGGATGTATCAATACCTTAATCTTCTCCGGCTCAACACCGAAAAGCCAGCGCGCCTCTATCACCTCCAGCGCCTTATTCATCATCGTCGCCGAATCAACCGTTATCTTACGCCCCATATCCCATACCGGATGCGACAACGCCTGCTCCAACGTAACCTCCTCCATCTGCTCTGCGCTCATCCCACGAAATGGCCCGCCCGAACCTGTCAGTATTATCCGCTTGACCTCATCTGCCTTCCCCGCCTGCAAACACTGAAACACCGCCGAATGTTCACTGTCTATCGGAAGAATCTCCGCTCCGTGCTCAGCCGCTTCCCTGACAAGCAGCTCGCCTGCTATAACTAACGGCTCCTTATTCGCTATCGCTAACCGCTTCCCGCACCTCGCCGCCGCCAATACCGCACCTAAGCCAGCCGCCCCGACCACCGCTGACAATACTATATCTGCTTCTTCAATCTTGGCGATTGCCTCTAAGCTCTCCGCCCCGCTTAGTATCTCAACATCCTCACCTCTCAACAGCTTCCGCAACTGTTTTTCATAATGCTCATCTGCTATCGCAACCGTTTTCGCTTGATATTCCCGCGCCTGCTCCGCCAGTAATTCAACATTCCGATGCGCACTAAGCCCGACAATCTCGAATTGCGTTTTTTCTTTCCCGGGCGACGAGCGACCAGCGACCAACGACGAAACCACCCGCAGCACATTACGACCTATCGAACCAGTAGAACCCAATATCGCTATTTTCTTTGCCATAACGAACATACTATTCTACCTGGCCGATAACGTCAAGAATTCAACCTGTCTCAGCGTGGTACACTAACAGCAGTCTCCTGCCAGACTTTATAATGTTCCTGGAATGATTTCTTGAATTTTCCATAATCGTCTCTTGTTTCAAATACCTGGCTGTCATTCCACAGTACTCTCCAATCTCCCAAAGCTTCCGGCCATAAGAAAACCTGTCCCCAGATAAGTCTGTTGTTAGCATCAATGCCGGGATGCTCCGGCGTATCATCACCTGATATTCTCAACATTTGCTCATCCGTTAAAACATCTTCAATTGCGGCCTTAAGATTTTCAACTATCCAGTCTGACCTTGTCGCCATTGCGACAAATCCGCCTGTCTTATTTTCTCGCTGAACCGCCCAGTTCAAACATACCCTTGGCGGCGAGACGCCGGCTTCCTTGGCAATCGCCTGGATTCTCGGGTCCATCATATCTGCCCTATGCTCCTTGAATCTATCACGTCCCGGCCTCTGTGGAGACCCTAATGACATATATCCGGTGCAGACAATTCCACGCTCATACATATATCTGCGAAGCTCAGTCCGTTGAAACAGCGGATGCATCTCCATCTGGTTGAGTACCGGACGGGAATAATCATCCGTGTCTCGAAGCAATAAATCCAGCGTCTTCTCAGTGTGGTTGGAAATGCCGATATCTACAATCTTGCCTGCCTTTTTCTGTTTAACAATCTCACCCCATGTTTCCATAAAATCTTCGTGGATGTATGGAACAGCATCGGGATTCCGATGGTCACCTGCACAACCAGGTGTATGAACATTGGGCCACGGCCAATGATTAAGATACATATCTATTTTTTCTACGCCCAATGCTTTTAGCGTACTATTAATTGCCGGCTCAACATCTTTCTTAGCCATATGACCATTCCATAGCTTGCCCGTAATGAACAAATCCTCAGCTGATGAAATGTATCCTTTCTTTATGGCTTCCTTAATACCCTCACCAACAACGTCTTCGTTTTCATACCCTCTTGCAGTATCTATATGTCTCCAGCCAAGCCGTATTGCTTCTGCCGTTGCATCTTTGATATATTCCTGCGCCCAGTCCGAATGAAACGTGCCAAACGCAGCTACCGGCATAACAGCTCCGCCGGGAAGCGTAACACTATGCACTGAATCGGGCTCAATAGCTTCTATGCTGCTGTCAAAACATACTATATCTACCGGTGCACCCTTTTGTCCCATTTGCTTACCTCCTTATGATAAGAATTGCGATTATCCGCCATATCTGAAGATACTATGGCCAATGGATAATCAGGTTCACATTTTTTTTTACTCGAACAGCGATAAAATACGCCCATAAGTCGTTCTTGTCAAGGCCGAATACGCTAAAAGTATCCAAAAAAGGCCGATTTGTAAAGAAACGCTCCCTTCTTTTCTCACTGCCGGGGATTCTTTCATTTTGCATTTTTGCTTTCCTACGGAATGTCATTGCGAGGAGCGAAGCGACGCGGCAATCTCATCATTTTTGCATTTTTAATTTTCTTATGTCATCCTGAGCGAAGCCGAAGGATCTGGCCTCCCCCTGTCATCCTGAGCGGAGTTCGCCGAAGGCGAACGGAGTCGAATGGATCTGGCCTCAGAACATAATTTACCTCTACTTTCGATATCCCCCCGCCTGCCCTCGAACGTTTCTGTCGCATCGTCATTGCGAGGAGCGAAGCGACGCGGCAATCTTCATTCTTGTCATTCCTGCGCAAGCAGGAATCTATTTTTTTAAAAAATAAGCTCTGCTTCCGCAGAGCTTTCCGTCCCGCTTAGCCCCCAACTTTACGTTGGGGGTTTTTGTCTTTACGGAGTTGCTTCTGCCTTTATGTTTAGCCCCCAGATTTATTCTGGGGGTTCTTCCGTTGCTTTGCCACCAACACGGCAATCTCATCAGTTTTGCATTTTGCATTTTGATATTATTATCCCCCGTAGGCCGAAGCAATACCCGCAAGTCTGCGGGGGACTTGTCTTGTATTTTTCTTTTACATCGTTTATCAGGCCGGTTCCCTGTTTACCGGTTACTAAGTTTCAGCAAAAATGGACACCTGCTTGGGCGGGAAAATAGTCACGCTCCGATGAAAGCGAAAAGTGTAAAACCATAGTGTAAAATTAAAAATTGGTTTTCAATTACCTATTGCTTCATAGAGGCTTTGCTTAAATTCGTTTTCATCCTCATTGTTATAAAAAGGCACGCCAACAAGCCTATACTTCTGTGTCTTTCGTTGCGTCTTAAATTCTATGGTCTTTCCCTTAAATTTTTCTTTTATTTCATTAAGAAAGTCCTCTTTCCATTTGTCATACTCTTTCAGATGCTTCCCTTTGGGCTCAATAAATATCTGATAGGTGAGTATATTCCCGTTTTTCTCCCGCAGGAAGAGGACAAAATCCGGCTCAAATGCCTGTCCATCGGAGAAGCTGTAGATTTTGAAATGTTTTTCGTTACGGATAAGATAGATTCCGTCATATCTATTTTTCAGCGTGTCCATCTGGCGATCGAGCATTCTAACAAAAGCTTTTTCTTCACTCGTCCCGTAATTGGCGCTGAAAACATACCATCCTTTGTTATTTACAAATTGCTCATCGCCGTCTGCTCTTTCACTGCCTTGCAGGAGTTTTATTTCTTTATCGTGGAAGATATAAGAAATATCACCCGGCTGAAATTTCTCCGTTCCTTGATATTGGGTAATGTTCTTACGCATTTCGGTTTCAATCTGATTCAATAGACCCGACATCGCATTGAGTTTTGCTCTATTCGATAATGCGGATGAATTCCCCTGAAAGGTAATCTCCAGCCCACCCAGATATTCTTTCGATTCTATAAATGCCCTCACCGATGAAACATGCGGGAAATATCTCTGTATAGACTTAAAGGTGAAAAACGGATGTTTGGCAATCGCGTTGTATATGATGTTGTTTTCGATGTCCTTTAATTTTATGTCCTTTCGCCCGGATTCAGCGACCTTGCCGACCTTGCCGTTTTCAGCCAGTATCGCATCGAATGAACCCCGACCGCTGGCTATTGTATGCTCATAGTTGCGTCTGGTAACTCCCATGTCGGCAAATGACCTGACATATTTATAATCCTTCGGTACTTTTGCGTTGAGATAAATAAGGCCGTGTTTATAGAAATTCGTCGCCCGGAAAGAATCTTTAAGTTTTAACTTTTTGGTAACTTCACGCTCGTCCATCATGCCTTTTTCAATCAGGGCGGTGCGCAACTCGGAAATATAGCGGGAATCATTGATACTGTGATAGTGCAGTTCCTCCAAAACGCGCATTTCATCTGAAAGATCATTGTCATATTTTCGCTTGAACCGGTCATTATGTTCATTTGTTACAAAAGGGAAATATCGTGCCCCGCGCCCGATTAGCTGCGCTTCGGCAATCGTGGTTTTCCCGGGTTTGCCCGCCTTTGAATCGCGGGTGGTATAACAGCGGACAATATCAAACAAATTCAGCACATCCCATCCCTCGTTCAATTTCTGAACCGCAAAAATCGCTCTTATCCCGTTATCCCTGTCCTCAAGTGAATTGAGTAATATCTGCTGATTTTCTTTTTCTTTTTCCTCGTTGACTGAAATACAACGGCTTTGGTCAAATTCTGCTTTTAATCGGGCCGCTAATTGAGCGTGAGTGATATTGTTTTCATGGAAGAACCTGAAAGCACGGTTTACCAAATCAATATCCGACTTTTTTCTTATCTGTTCAATATCCGATGCTCTAATATTATCGAGTAGCTTGTGAAAGTTCGCCTTATTTTCCTGTGATTGAGCAATCGTCCTTTGGGCCTTGAATAAAATAACCGGCTTCAAGTTAATCCTATGTTTAGCCGCCACTTCCTGTTTATACTGGCTTAAAATAAGCGCCTGAATAATCCGGTCTCTTTCCTCAAAATCGGCCTGAACAATATAGACATCCTTTGAATATCCGTCATTGCGGAACTGCCGCAGATCGTAACGATACAGGACTTTGTTTTTGTATTTTCCCACGATGTTTTTATGACCGTAATCCAGAGTGGCGGTAAATTCCAACAGCAGATTATCTTCATTTTGTTCAAAGATACGCTGAACCGTCCCTTCCCAGTTTAATTCCTCAAAGTCTTTATCCGATTTTGTGCTTACATTAATATGATGGGCCTCGTCCGATAGCAGAACGATCTTTTTGTCCTTGAAATCCTCGTAAGTGATGGCATTCTCTTTTTCTGCAGTTAGGTCTGAATGCAGTTTTTGTATAGTGGTAAAGCAGATATTGATGTCATTCTGATTGACGCCCTCAAAATTAGCAACCGGAGTAACCTGAACCCGCCGTGCGCCGAATCGAATATTTTCGCTAAACAAAAACTTGGCCGATAAGGGATTGAGAAAATTATCCTTGGTCTTTTCGATAATATTGGTGGAATTGACAAAAAATAGAAAATTCCGATACCCCTTTTCATACAGATATAAAATCAACCCCGCCATAATCAGTGTCTTGCCGCTGCCGGTCGCCATATTAAACAGAAAATGCAATGGCCAGTCTTTCCCCGGAAAGTCATTATCTAAGCAGTGAAAGAAACGCCCGAATGCTTCTTCCTGATATGGCCGCAGTTCAAATCTGGAGTTGAGATTATCTTTGAGATAATCCGGAATACCCCTTTTCAGGAATCCCAGTTCAGAGGCGGAATCAAGAGTTTCATACAGAAATTTATCAGCCATTATTCTTGCCTTCTAAGCGTTTTTTTTCAGACTCTATTTTTTTAACCGTTTTGTCGAAATCTCTGTCCTGCTTGTCCGTCCACTCAATCCGCTTTTTGTTAAACTTATCGTATTGGGCCTCTGCCAGTTTCTTAGCCATGTCGTGAGATATTCGACCTGCATCTTTTAATATATCCCTGTCGTTCAAACTGAGAAAACCGTTTAACTTCTCAACCCAGCCTTTCATATACATTTTAACACGGCGCATTGCCTGGCCCTCCGCAAAAACCAAATACTGCTCAACCAGATTATTCAGTGCCGAAAGCTCATTGGCCTTGAGATAATTCTTGGCAATAACAACATCACCCTTGCGCACCTTTTCACCTCGCCAGCTCGTAAGCCCCATATTCAGCTTACTTGCATCAGCCCTATCATCAATAATTTCCGCTGCGGTCATTCCTGTTATTGCCCAGTGCATTTTATTCTGTACAGTTTTGAAAAAGGTAATGCTTATTTCACTGGTGGGATCATAATCGACGCTGGTAGCGTAAATATCGGTTATCTTCTGATAGAATCGCCGCTCAGATGTTCTAATGTCCTGTATTCGGCGGAGTAACTCATCAAAATAGTCAAATGGCTGGTCGGGATTTTTTAACCTCTCGTCATTAAGCACAAAGCCCTTAACGATATATTCCCTGAGTTGTTGTGTCGCCCATTGCCTGAAATGCGTAGCAATATGAGATTTTATTCGGTACCCTACCGATATGATCATATCAAGATTATAATGCTTTACCTGCCTGTTTATCTGCCGTCCTCCCTCGGTTTGAACTATTAAGTAATCCTTAACAGTTGCCGTGTCCAACAACTCACCTTCTTCATAAATGTTTTTAATATGGATATTTATGTTGGGAACGGTTGTCTGGTAAAGCTTTGCCAGTCCTGCTTGAGAAAGCCAGAGCGTCTCACCTTCCAGACGGACTTCTATCTTGGTCTGGCCGGCCTCCGTCTGGTAAATCACTATTTCTCCGCCTCTTGGGGCAAGCTCACCTTTAGCCATCGTATTTACTCCCATAGAACAGCTTATTCAGCTTCTTGTCCGCCTCGCTTACCTTGAAATCGACATCGTCAATTTCCGAAAGATTGACATATAACTGATTCTTATTGAGCAGTTCCGCCAGCAGCTTTTTCTGTTTATCCAGCCCATTCTCCTCCTTGCCTATCTCCTCAAAGTCCGCCACCGCCTCATCAGGCACCTCCGGATTTACATACCAGTTCAAAAATGAATTTTTGGCAATATCTTTCCATATCTTCTCAAGCTCTTTTGATGTCTTGGCCTTTTGAATCTTATCCATAAACACTTCGTTGTATTGCATCAGTTCGCAATAGACAAAATCTCCCCCGCCTTGCCAGTTGACAACTTTCGAAATACCGGATTTATCATAATCTTTGAATTCGTTAACCAGCTTTCCATTTTCAAGTTTACCAATTACATTTTTTAGCCTTGTTACCGAATCATTTTTGCCATAGTCAAGCTGTTCAATGCCAATATACTTCCTCTTTATCTTATGGGCAACTGCTGCTGTTGTACCGCTACCCACATGGAAATCCATGACAATATCTTGTTCTTCAGTGCTTATCTCAATAATTCTACGTAACAACTTCTCCGGCTTCTTACCATTTTTTAAACTGACACCCCCCTCACCAGAAATTCCATTGTACGGTATGTCCGTCCACAAATTAGTTAGTGGCTTCGCAGGAGTAATGTCACCGTCAATTACTTTTACCTTAGATGAATAGAAGTATACCTGTCTACCATTTCTAATGAAGACATCATCGAACCCTTCACGTGTGTACTTATACACGACATCTTTGTGTTTCTTTGACTTGTCCCTCAGCTTAACAATCTCCACTCCTGCATCACTGCTAATCGCTGTTGGCTGGAAGACACTATTCTTATGTTCCAGCGAGAATTTAGCAACGATATCGTTGAACACCAATTTCCCAAGTTTTCTTGAAGCTTTTCTTGATGTCTCGAATCCGTTTTCCTCAGCTACCTTCTCACGCAAAGGCCGAATAATCCATTTAGAGCAGTCCGTAGAAACGTTTTCTATATACTGGCCGTATCCTGGATCGTACTCGGACCTAACGTACTTTATGTCATATTTATAATGTGATTTGTATCGTGCATACATTAAAACATGTTCGGTTTGCGAGTATGGAGATGGATTAACCGTCTTGTGCCCAGAAGGATCAGATGTTTTGACGACAATGTTGTTCAAGAAATTTTCGCGACCAAATACTTCGTCGCATAATGCTCTTAAGTATGAGAACTCTTTGTCGTCATAGTGAATAAAAATAACTCCATCCTTACGTAGAAAGCCTTTAGCAACTTCAATCCGGTTCTTTATAAACGTCAGCCAACTTGAGTGATTGAAATTATCATTATATCCGAAGGAGTCATTACCAGTATTAAATGGTGGGTCGATATAGATAAGTTTCACTTTGCCCCGAAACTGTTTTTTTAGTGCATATAATGCCAGCAGGTTGTTGCCCTTGATAATCAGGTTCTCTTTAATTGTGCCGTTTTCGTCCCTCTTAATGTCCGTAACCTTCTTCTCGCCCTCGGTGGTATATCGCTTGAAGTTGGTTAAGACCTTCGGGTCGAATAGCCGGTCAATTTCATCCTGTGCCAGAATCTCATTGAAGAATATCTCTTTACGTTTTTCATCTTCCTTGGTTTGCCCGCCTTCCAGCACACAATCCTTATAAGGCCATACGAGTGAAACCTCGCCCCGCTCGCGCAGGAATTTGACATCGATAGTCAGACCGATTTTGTTGCGGAAACGGGTATAGGAGTTGGCAAGGAAATTTTTGTCGGTGATGTACTCGATGAAGGTATTGATATTGAAAATCCAGTGCCCTTCAATCTCGTCGAAGAATTTTTTCTTTATCTCCGGCTTGCCGAGCAGCAGTTTCACCAGGTCCCGGTCAATCTTCCACGCACGGTCGATCACCGCCGCCTTGACCAATTCCCCTTCTTCATCTACAAAGCGAGCATCCTTTTTTAACAATTCTATCAGTTTTTCATTAAAACTCTTTGCCATATCATCTCCTTAAAATCATTTTTCCTTTCACCCCACACAATATCAAATATCCACCGAAATTCAACACCTTTTTCCACTTAATTTTTCTTCCAACCTGACCATTCGCGCAAGGGATTAAGAACAAAAATCCATTTTTTCAAATTTTTTTTACTCCTTTTCTGACAACCTCTTATCTCTGTTAATCCTGTCAAAAAAGCACCAAACTTCGACTCAAACGCGCAAGTCCCCCCTAACATAGAGAGCGTGTTTTAAAACCGCCCAGAAAATAAATAGTTGAATCAGGAAAACTTAAAATGACCACCAAAGCTCAAATTCTAACCATCCTCATTGCGTTATCCGCTTTCACCTGCTCTCCTGTTTACCTTCTCTATTCACTGCTGGTTCCCGCCAGCCGCTTTACACTTGTAGAGAGAACTCTACAAATCCACCCTTTTTATGCAAAACAAAGCCAATTTCCAAAAAGCCGAAGCAAACGTAACCTCTGTCCTGATAAAATCTTATATCAATATTCCCCTTCGCAGAGACCACAAAAACAAAGCCAATTCAAAGCCAATCGAACCCAATCGCCAAAACCCCAAAATGAGCTTAACCTCTTATTACACAATGGATTACGAAAAAAAACAGCGACTTTACACAACCAAAAACAAAGCCAACTTCAGAAATGAATATAACCTTTTATCTAACAAGGGCTTACGGAAATTTATGTATATAACCGCCTCAAAAACAAACCCAAAACGAACCCAATCGAACCCAATTTCAACCCCAGCCCGCCCCGCCTGCATTTTTTTCAACTTTTACTAAATTCTCCTTGCATTCCTTCCTCTGTGTTCATATAATTACATATATGGACGCAGCTTACACAATCCGTTCAACCCGCAAAGCCAACCTCAGTTTGGCTCTGCTGCTCCTGCGCCGTTAAGGCGCAGAAAACTCTACTTCACAAAAAATCCATTCTTACATCTTTTTTCAAAATAAAATCGTAGAAATTCTCTGCCCTTTCGCGCATAATGGGCTAACTAATTGTAAAAAAAGGAGATAACAAAATGTCATCTGAAAAAATTAGAATTTTCGACACCACTTTACGTGACGGCGAGCAGTCACCCGGCGCATCTCTTTCAATCGCCGAGAAGCTCGAAATCGCCCGGCAATTGGCCATCTTAGGCGTCGATATCATCGAGGCCGGCTTCCCTGTCTCTTCAAAAGCACAGTTCGACGCCACTCACCTCGTCGCCGATAAGGTGCAGGGCCCTGTCATTACGGGACTTGCGCGCGCAAACGAAAAGGATATCGAAGCTGCCGCAAACGCCCTGGAGCCAGCCAAAAACAAGAGAATACATACTTTCATCGCAACATCGCCAATCCATATGAAGTATAAGCTGAAAAAGTCCAGTGATGAAGTCCTCAAAATGGCCATCAACGCAGTCAAGTATGCCAAAACCTTTACCGACGACGTCGAATTCTCACCCGAGGACGCCTGCAGAAGCGATACCTCTTTCCTCGTGGAGATTTTAACTGCTGTCATCGAAGCCGGTGCGACGACGCTAAATATACCTGACACAGTAGGTTACGTTTTGCCTTACGAGTACGGCCGGTTGATTGCACACCTGGCGGATAACGTCCCCGGAATTGATAAATGTATCATCAGCACCCACTGCCACAACGACCTCGGTATGGCGGTAGCCAATTCACTGACGGGTGTCCGAAACGGCGCCAGGCAGATTGAATGTGCGGTAAACGGTCTCGGCGAACGTGCTGGAAATGCCGCTCTCGAGGAAATTGTGATGGCTATACAAACCAGAACAGACTTTTTCGGCGGAGCGGACGAGAAAAAACCGCTTACCAACATTGATACAAAACAAATATACAAGACCAGCCAGCTGGTTTCACAGCTTACCGGTTTCCTCATCCAGCCGAACAAGGCCATTGTAGGTGCGAATGCTTTTGCTCACGAGTCGGGTGTCCACGTGGACGGTGTATTAAAAGAGCGGACAACTTATGAAATTATGACACCGCAGAGCATAGGTCTTGGCGGCTCGCGAATGGTCCTCGGCAGGCACACCGGCAGGCACGGATTTGTAGAAAGATGTAAACAGCTTGGGTTTAAACTTTCCGATGCCGAGCTTGAGCAGGCGTATCAAAGGTTTAAGGAAATCGCTGATAAGAAAAAGGAAGTCTTCGATGAGGATGTTGCGGCGATAATCGGCGATGAGACACACGTGGTCGAGAAGATTTATGAGCTGAAATATATTCACGTGGTAAGCGGCAGCGGAGTATTGCCGACAGCGACGGTGAAGATAAAGGTCAAAGGGAAGATGAAGCAGGCGGCTTCGTGCGGTGACGGACCTGTGGATGCCGCTTATGAGGCGATTCGTGAAGCGACCGGGCAGTCGCCGGAATTGGAGAATTACTCCATAAGGGCGGTAACACGCGGTAAAGAAGCGCTTGGCGAAGCAACGGTTAAGATTTCCAGAGACGGCAGGATTTTTATAGGCAGGGGTATCTCCACAGATATTATCGAAGCCAGCGCCAGGGCCTATCTGGATGCTATCAACAGGATGGTATCCGTATCAGGTAAAGATGAAGGCCCGGAGATTAAAGCGGAACTGTAAAAGAAACTAAAAAGTAAAAAGGCAAAATTGTCAATTCGCCGCAGGGGGAGCGAAAAGCAAAAGGAATTGCGGATTTGCTTCTTTATGTGTGAATGCAACGTGTTGGACATAAACGGTTTTAAGAAAAGCGGTCCTGAAAGGTAAAATAGTTATGGGGATGACGATAACAGAGAAGATATTGGCGAAGTCGGCCGGCAAAAGGGCAGTTGCTGCCGGCGATTTGGTTGATGCGAGTGTTGATATTGTGATGTGTCACGATGTTACCACTCCGGCAGCGATAAGGATGCTCGAAGAGAGAGGTATAGATAAAGTTTTCGATGCTGAAAAAATAGTGGTAACGCCGGACCATTTTCAGCCAGCCAAGGATATAAAAAGTGCCGAGCTTCATAAACGTCTGGATGATTGGGCTAAGAGGCATAAAATAAAACATTATTATAAGCTCGGCAGAGCCGGGGTATGTCACGCACTTTTGCCGGAGCAGGGTCATATCAGACCCGGCGAGGTAATTATAGGGGCGGACTCGCATACCTGCACTTATGGTGCGTTTGCGGCTTTTAGCACGGGGATTGGCTCGACCGACCAGGCCGCTGCGATTGCGACGGGTAAATTGTGGTTTAAGGTACCAGTTTCAGAGAAAATCGTTCTCAACGGCAAGCTTAACAAAGGCGTTTACAGCAAGGATGTCATCATCACCGTCATTACTTCCATAGGAACAGATGGTGCTCTCTATAAAGCGATGGAGTTTACAGGCGACGCACTTTCTGATATGTCGATGGAAGCACGGATGACGATGACAAATATGGCGATCGAGGCGGGAGCAAAGAACGGGATAATCGGATTTGATGATACGACTAAGTCTTACCTGGATAAACATCTTACGGAGCGAAAGGACTATACGGTTTTTGAATCTGATGGAGATGCTGAGTACGAAAGCATAGAGGAATTTGACTGCTCGAAATTAGAGCCGATGGTGGCGCTTCCGCATTTGCCGAGTAATGGTGTTCCGATTGGCCAATGTGCCGGCAGGGAGATGGACCAGGCGTATATCGGCAGCTGCACAAACGGGCGGATTGAGGATTTGCGGATAGCGGCGGATATACTTAAGGGCCGGGAAGTTGCTGTCCGGACGATAGTCGTTCCTGCGACGCCGACAATCTGGAAGCAGGCAAAAGATGAAGGGCTGTTTGATATATTTTATGATGCCGGCTGTGTAATCGCTGCGCCGACGTGCGGGGCGTGTCTCGGCGGCTTTATGGGTGTTCTGGCTGCTGGCGAAAAATGTGTCAGCACGACGAACAGGAACTTTGTCGGTAGAATGGGAGACCCGAAAAGTGAAGTGTATTTAGCAAGTCCGGCAACCGCCGCTGCCAGTGCGGCTGAAGGAAAATTAACCGACCCGAGGAAATATCTGTGAGAAGAATAGATTCGTTTAGGGTTTAGAGATTAGAATTTAGGATATTCAGCGAAGGAGCAAAACGATGAGTAGATCGCATGTTTATAAACGGGATCACATTAATACGGATGAGATAATTCCTGCCCGGTATTTGAATATGGACGTGGAGGCCGAACTGGCAAAGCACTGCCTGGAGGATTTGGATAAGGATTTCGTAAAAAAAGTCCAGCCCGGTGACGTTATCGTAGCAGGTGAGGACTTCGGCTGCGGCTCATCAAGAGAGCATGCCATCTGGGCCATCCGCGGGGCGAAGGTGAAATGTGTTATCGCAAAGTCGTTTGCAAGGATTTTCTATCGCAATGCCATCAATAACGGTTTTTACGTGATCGAATCGGCACAGGCAATAGCGAAAATAAAGGACGGCGACGAAATAGAGATTGATTTTAAAGCCGGCTTGATAAAGAATGTAACTGCCGGTATTGATATTGAATTTGCTCCGTTGCCGGATTTTGCACTTGAGATAATCAACGCTGGCGGACTGTTGAACCATATTGCTAAAAAGAATAGATAAAACGAAAGGAAAAAGAAGTGGGTAAGACATACAAAATAGCGGTGATAGCGGGTGACGGGACGGGGCCTGAAGTGACGGCGGAGGCGGTCAAGGTTTTGAAGGTGGCATCAGACAAGTATGATTTCAAATTAGAATTTGTCGAGTTTGATTTTGGCGGTGAGCGGTATATGAAAACCGGCGAGACGCTGCCCGACTCAGCCATTGAGGAGTTTCGCAAATTCGATACCATTTTGCTCGGTGCGGTAGGTCATCCAGACGTTGCACCGGGCATCCTGGAGAAAGGAATACTGTTAAAACTGCGTTTCGAGCTCGACCAGTATATCAACCTGCGGCCTGTCAAGCTCTATCCCGGAGTGGAAACTCCGCTCAGAAACAAAGGTCCTGAAGAAATTGATTACGTGGTTATACGTGAAAATACCGGCGACCAGTACACCGGCGCCGGCGGCTTCACAATGAAAGGCACAGCTAACGAAGTGGCCGTCCAGTCCGCAGTTTACAACCGTTTCCAGGTTGACCGCTGCCTCAAATACGCCTTCGAATACGCAAGGAAATACGGCAAGAAAGCACGCGGCAAAGGCGATAAGAACACGCTCGGCTTGTGCGGCAAGACGAATGTATTGACCTATATTTATGGCCTGTGGGAGCGGGCCTTCCATGAGATGGGTAAGGCCGAATACCCCGACATCAACCGTGAATACTACCACGTTGACGCAACCTGTATGTGGATGGTCAAGAATCCCGAATGGTTCGACGTAATTGTAACCGGCAATATGTTCGGTGACATCATCACCGACCTTGGCGCAATAACGCAGGGCGGTATGGGTATCGCAGCGGGTGGTAATATCAATCCGGAGGGCATCAGTATGTTCGAGCCGATAGGCGGCAGCGCTCCCAAGTACACCGGCAAGGGTGTTATCAATCCGTTGGCGGCGATTTGTGCAGGCCAGATGATGCTTGAGACGCTTGGTGAACAAAAGGCATCCGAAGCAATAGAAGAAGCGGTCAAATTCGTTACCGCTGAAAAAATAGAAACGCTTCAAGCCGGTAAGATGGGATATTCGACCAGCGAGGTCGGCGATTTGGTCGCAGAAAAGATTGTCGAGTAGTTAATTAGTGAGTAGTGAGTGGATACTATAGTGAACATATATAGTTTTGAGAAGTTGGACGTTTATAATTTGGCCAGAAAGTATAGGAAAAAAATCTATAAGCTAAGCCGTAAACTACCTAAAATAGAACAATATAATCTTACCAGTCAAATGTGTAGAGCCGCAGTATCTTTAACAAATAATATTGCTGAAGGGCTATATCAAATACTTAAGAGACAGAAAAATCAGTACAACCAATTAACTAATTAACCAATTAACTAATTAACCAATTAACTAATTAACCAAACGATGCCGGCTAATTTAACACCGGAATATTATAAGGCGGAACGTTGGTACAAAAGTGCCGGGACGGCCGAAGAGAAGTTGCTTGCGCTGGAGCATATGCTCAGTGTTATGCCGAAGCACAAGGGAACCGACCATCTGAGAGCGGATTTACGCCGGAAGCTCAGCAAGCTGAAGGAGGAAGGAGAGAAACAGAAGGCAGGTAAACAGGTTGATGTTTTTCACGTCCCTCGCAGCGGAGCCGGGCAGATAGTCCTTATCGGGACGCCTAATAGTGGTAAAAGCTCGATTGTCGCAGCGCTTACGAATGCGAAAGTTAATGTTGCGGATTTCCCGTTTGCTACCGGGGCTCCGACGCCGGGTATGGTCCGGTTCGAGGATGTTCAGTTGCAGCTTGTGGATATGCCGCCTCTTACAGCGGAATTTGTAGCACCGGGTCAGGTGGGGACGTATCGCAACTGTGATGTGATAGGGGTCGTGATAGATTTATCCGGTGACATAAAAGAGCAGGTGGAGATATGCTTTGATTTTCTGGAATCAAGGCGCCTGCTTCTTGATGAACAGACCGGTGCGGTAGATGAGGGAGGCAATCGTCTTGGCAGGAAGACATTTTTTATCTGCACAAAATCCGACATTGCTGATGATGGTGCGCTGGAGAAATTGAGGAAACTTTGCAGGGGGAATTTCGATTTTGTGGAGGTCTCGGCTAAGAGCGGCTCCGGGATGGATAAGCTGGCTAAGACGCTGTTTGACAAGCTTGAGGTAATACGTGTGTATTCGAAACCGCCCGGCAAGGATGCGGATATGAATGAGCCGTTTACGCTTCCGGCGGGTTCGACGGTTACGGATTTAGCCAGGGCGGTGCACAGGATATTGGCGGAAAAGCTCAAATCGGCAAGAATATGGGGATCAGGGGTGTATGACGGACAAAACGTGCAGCTTGACCACATCCTACAGGATAAAGATGTTATTGAGTTGTATTTTGGCTGATGTTTTGCTAATTTACTCACCTTTGAATTTGTTAATGATTTTGTGACTTGGTTTTTTGCGAGATTGACTATGGAATGTAAGAAGGAGCAGAATCTTGAAAATTGTAACTGCACATATCCGTGTAACAAAAAGGGCGTATGCTGCGATTGCATAAGGTATCATTTGGCTATGAAGGAATTACCCGCCTGCTGTTTCCCCGATGAAGTCGAGAAAACTTTTGACAGGAGTTTCCAGGCCTTCGCAAAAGCGTGGAACTTATAAAATATTTGGCTGGATGTTCGTGAAGACATATCAAAATAGGCCGAGCAAAAACCAGCCCGGCCTGTTTCCCAGTTTCTGGCATAGTCACATAATCGAAGAACAAATCAAAGGTCTTCTGGCCTGTTCATATGATAATAATTCTTTAGGTCTTTAAACTCAAACAGCTTGGGATCTATCTTAATGTCTCGTTCTATGGTTTCAACAAGCCAAGACGGCCTCCAGTATCCACTAAGTCCCTTATACCATTTGTAAACCCGGGCCACCTCTCCTGATGAGGGTAATATCCAACACCTTGTCTTTTCCATATAAGGCCCATTGCCATTATCTTTCGTTTCCTCTCGCTGCCAAATATCAAACATTTCACCCTTAATTCTTTCCTGTCCTACTTTCTCAAATTCTTCAAGTTCATCAACTCCAAACATATAAAGAAAGTCATCAACAATTTTTTTGAGTCTACTTTCTTCTTTCACATCATTTTTGTTGAACCAAACTTTTTTTCTCGTATGATCTACCGTCATTATATATTGGCCGTTTCCGCATTGTTCCATTAAGGAAGTTCTCTTGCCCTCAGAAGGCGATGACGATGCCTCAAAATTTATTTCATAACTTTTGAAATTCTCCAGATCAACCCACCATTCTTGCGGCAGCATAGTTTCTGTTGTAAGTTCCCACTTACCGGCATCACTGTAGCCCCAAACCGTTGCTTGGACATGTAAAGTTTTTGCATCTCGAATTAATCTTGGAATATCAGTTATTCCATAAGCAGCCTTCGCCCCGTCGACCGACCCGCCGAAATAATTTATTCCTACAAGTATTGCAATAATTATCACCGCAGCGGCGGTCAGTTTTGTAATTTTGCTTTTCACAATATTACTCCATAAAATATGCTGCCTTGATTGTGTTAAGGATTCGGTAAATTTGTTTGAAGTTTCTTCGGCGAGTTTTTGGACGTTGTCGGGGATGTCTTCGGTGCCTATTTTTTTCAGGATTTCTTCTACATTTTTGTTTCTGTTCATTTCATTTGACTCCTTTTGCTCGACTGGCAAGTTTGTTTTTCAAAGTGGCAATCGCCTTGGATACATTTGACCTCGCCGCAGCTTCGGAGCAGTTTAACTTTTCTGCTACGGCCTGATAGCTTTGCTGCTCTAAGTATCTCATCACAACGGCCTGGCCCTGTTTGGTGCTAAGTCCGGATATGGCTTGTCTGATTTTTGTGACTAATTCGTTGTTGCTGAGTTTTTCTGCGGGGTCTTTCCGGATGCCTATTTGGCTTTCGCTGATTTGCCCGTCTCTGCCGATTCTGTTTCGCCAGGCCTTTGAATTGGCCGTCAGTGCGATTCGATAGATGTAGGCGGCGGCCTTTTTGCCGTTAAGTTTTTCAACATTCCGCCACATTCCTAATAACACATACTGCATTGCTTCGGCGAAAAGCTCTTTATCTCCGGTCAGCTTCCAGAGAGCCGAGGTTAAAAACGCAGAATGCTTAGCTCTTACCTTTGTAAAGATTTCCAGTCGCCTGGCATACTTCATTTACTGCTCGCAACAATAATTGAACATGTTCAGCTTACTATTACATAATAACCGTTAATGCCCGGTTTTGTGTAAAAGATTTATATAAAAAACCCGCTGCATAAACCAGCGGCCACAAAATACTGTTTTTCTATAACAGAACCTGTTAAATTATAAGTTCTGATGAAAGGCTGACATCATAAAATGGAGCTGAAAAAATACAAAAACCCGGTAAAGTTGAGCACCTTTAATGTCCTGCTCGTGGTTCTATACCTTTTTTCTGCTTTCAATACTTTTAAAATTCAAAACTTCCTCAAAGAAGGGGGCAAAGTTTTTGATATTCTCCTGCCGTTGCTTGTAGTACTTTTCTTCCTTTCATATTTTACCTGGCTCTTTATAAAGACCGCCAGAAACTACCCGCACTACCTCAAGTTTTTTGCCCTTAGTATGTTGTTTGCATTCATTGGGGAAATGTCTATGGGTCTGGATGGGCAAATAGAAACAGCTATTAATGGAAATTACCTGGAGTATTTGATAATGACCTACCACTATTTGGTTTTATCCACCATTGCCTTTTATCTTAACCAGGCCATAAAGAATAGGAGATTATATTATCTGGTTATCTTTATAATTGGTGTCCTTCTGATTGAGATTCTGCTTTTAAGAAACTGGCTGATTATTTTAAACCCGGTTTTTACAATCCTTTCAGCTTCATTCTACTGGGCTCTCTCCATTTATCCGGCCTACCTGACCAATCCCGATATTTCCTGGAATTTAAAACGGAAGCGATTAATCTTGATTGCAGTCATAGCCTTCATATCATTTTTTATTATTGCACCTGCTGTTATCTACGGTTTCGGCTTTCGTCTGCCCGAGATGGTTGATTATGGAGTAGATTTTCTCCCGGTTCACGTTCTTATCTTGGGAATAGGAGTTATTTTCTACGGCCTGTTGTTCTTTGTGGATTTCCTTCCGGATATTATAAAGAAATCTTACTTTTTAGAAGCACCGGGAAAACCTAAAGCTGCAAGTATGGTGAACTAAAAATCAAATTTCTTTCCTGTCAGGCGTTCGTAGCATTCGATGTATTTTTCGCTGGTTTTTTGGCGGATGTCGTTGGGCAGCTCAGCACCGGGGCCGGATTTGTCGAAGTTTATGCTCTCCAGGTAGTTTCGGACGAACTGTTTGTCGAAGCTTTCCTGGTCTCTTCCCGGCTGGTATTTGTCGGCGGGCCAGAAGCGGGAGGAATCAGGAGTAAAAATTTCATCAATCAGAATAATTTTCCCATCGATGGCTCCCCATTCGAATTTGGTATCGGCCAGGATAATACCCCTGCTCTCGGCATATTCGGATGCCTTTTTGAAAATCTCGATACTTGTCTGACGCACATATTGGGCGGCATCGTTGCCGATGATTTCGGTGCATCGCTCGAAGCTGATATTCTCATCGTGGTCTCCTCGTTCAGCTTTTGTGGCGGGAGTGAAAATCAGTTCAGGCAGTTTCTGGCATTGTTTCAGACCTGCGGGCAATTCGATGCCGCAGATAGTCTGTGAGGATTTGTATTCTTTCCATCCGGAGCCGGCCAGGTAGCTGCGGATGACACATTCTACTGGAAGGGTTTCGACCTTTTTGACAAGCATACTTCTGCCGGCCAGTTGGTCGGGGTTATTGCAGAACGGTTCGGGGAATTTATCGACTTCAGTTGTGATTACGTGGTGTTCGATGTCAGGCGTTAGAAAATCGAACCAGAATTTTGAGATTTGGGTAAGCAAAATGCCTTTGTATGGTATTCCGTTGGCCATCACGACGTCGAATGCGCTTATTCGGTCGGTTGCAACGATAAGAAGCTTGTCCTCGAGTTCATAGATGTCGCGGACTTTGCCGCGCCTTGGCTCAATGTTTTCAATGCTTGTTTGAAGAATGGTATCCATAATGGTTCCCTTCGCATTTAGATTTATAGCAAGTGAATATGTTAGAAGCAATTTGCAGTTTAGTCAAGGAAATGGGAATTAAAAAGATTGATAAGTAATATCAGACGGCCTTTTCTATTTTTCTATCGAGGTATGTTAGTATTTTTTGTTTTACTTTTCGAATCTCCACGGTATCCGGCAGGAATTCGACTATTTGCTCGATATAGTTTCTTCTCCTTATGCGTTTGAGCGTGTCGGTGAAATTTATGTCGTAAACCCAGGATAACTGGCAGAGTTTCATATCGTTCCAGGTTTGCAGATTGCGGTAGTCGATGCGTTTCTCCTGGAGGATGTTTTCAACGACATTTTTTGAGTATTCCGGGGTATCGGGCAGTTCGATTTCAAGTTTAAAGTCGTTGGGGTTTTGTTGGTATTTTTTGTAGTAGTCGATAACTACATAGTAGATATCGATTTTGTCTGCGTCTCTGATGAGTTTCGCATAAAGCAGCATCTCTCCGTCGAGGCCGGCCGGCAGCTCTTTTTTGCCGTGAAGTTCAATCGCCTTTTCGATAATTTGTCGTTCCTGACCGTCAATGCCGTCGAGAATTTTCGTATTTCGCAATACCTCAAGACCCAGCAGGCAATGATTTACACTTTTGGGGTCGTTGTATGTTCGATATTTTATGAACTGTTTGAATCGGCCAATGTCGTGCAGCATAGCGATTACCTGGGCGATTCTTTTCTGATTCTCGCTGAGCTGGAGCTGGTTGGTGAGGTAATCCATCTCTTCGCAGACTCGCTTGCTGTGGTTGTCTTTTAGTCTTATGTTTGCATTTACGAATTCGTCGTCCCCGTAGAAGTCGCAGACGTATTTATCGAACCATTTTTTGCAATTTTCAACTTGTTTTTGTTTCATAGCTTTTCACGTATGGTTTTTAGTTTTGAGTTTTTTGAATGTATCATTATACTGTTTGAGAGAAATTATTAAAGCATAAGGAGAAAAAAAATGCCGACGGTAAAAGATGTAATAGTCAGGAAGCCGAGTAAAGAGCAGGAACATAAGTGTAAGAGCTGGCCTATATGGCGGTGTGAGCCGAGCACTTTCGACTGGGCTTATACACAGAAGGAAACCTGCCTTTTGCTGGAGGGGGAAGTTACGGTTACAGACGGCAATGACTCGGTGACCTTCGGTGCCGGTGATATGGTGGAATTCCCCGTGGATTTGGAGTGCACCTGGCAGGTAAAAAAACCTGTAAAAAAACACTACACCTTCGAATAAAATTTGATTTATCGATTAGCTGTTTATTGTGAATAACAGGTTTTTTCAGTTAAATTCCGGCTTGGCTTATACCGGTGGTGCTGAACGGGAGATTTTGGAAGTGGGGATTTCAGAAGGCACCCCAGGATTGCTTGCCGGGTATGTAGGCGGTTGGGCATATAAAGCGGAAGATATTTGCAAATGATTTTGCTTTACCGAGTTTCGCCTGTTCCTGCTGTTCCATAGCTTTTAGTTTATCGCCGAAGATTTCATTGAAATATTCTTCGGATGCCTGGTGTCTTTCCTGCTCGGTATTGAAGAGAGTTCTTATTTGAGCTAATTCTCCGGCGTCGAGCCAGATTCCGCCGCAGCCGGGACATTC
>JAUVVQ010000016.1 GCA_030604525.1 Phycisphaerae bacterium
GCGAAGCGAAGGTCAGCCGAACGCTGGTTCACCTTCTCTACTCACTGCTGGCTTACGCCAGCCGCTCTACACTTGTAGAGAGAACTCTACAAACCAAACTTTTTTATGCAAAACGAACCCAATTTCCGAAAAACCGCAACGAATGTAACTACTGTTGTAATAAAACCTTATATCAATATTCCCTTTCGCGACAGCTTCAAAAACAAAGCCAAACGAACCCAATCGCCAAAACCCCAAAATGAACTTAACCTCTTATTACACAAGGGATTACGAAAAAAATCAGCGATTTTACACAGCCAAAAACAAAGCCAGACTCCGAAACGAATATAACCTTTTATTAAACAAGGGCTTACGAAAATTTATGTATATAACCGCTTCAAAAACAAACCCAATTTCAACCCAATTTCAACCCCTACAACCCGCATATCTTACCCATCTCCGCACCCTTTTCACCCAAAAACGCAACCCAACATCCCCTCTACCTCAGAAAAGAATCTGTGGAATAATTAAATGTTGGCCTGTTATTCCTGTCAAAATCAATCTATCAGGGTCTGTTGATATATTATACCAATTTCTCCACAACCTACTGCTCGCAAAACAACTTCATTTACATTCCGAGGTCTTTGTATGTTTTCGGATAGTCACGTTTCGGCAGCTCGAAGCCTGGCTTACGCCTCACGGGCCAAGGCAGAACACCACAGCGTTTGGCCCAGGTATCATACATCCCGATCATTTTGGTCCGCAAGTCCGGATGATCATCGGAGAGGTCATGCATTTCCGTACGGTCGGATTCCATATCATAGAGCCGCCAGGGCTCCTCGTGCTCGGCGACAAGTTTCCACTTGCCCATGCGAACGGCGTGCTTGCCTTCGTGCTCGAAGTAAATGGCTTTAGCTTCACGGTTGAGGGGCTTATCATAGAAGGCGGGCACGATGGATACGCCCTCCATCGGCGGTATCACGTGTCCTTTGTAATGTTTTGGATAGTCGGCACCCGCCAGTTCCAGACATGTGGGCATCAGATCGATTAGGTGTGCTGGTTCATGTCGCAGCGCACCGTGGTCTTTGATTCGGTCGGGCCAATGTGCGATTAGCGGGGAGGCAATACCACCTTCGTAGGACCAGTGCTTGTAGAACCTGTACGGTGTATTTGATGCGTTGGCCCACGCTCGGCCGTAGGTCAGAAAGTAACCCTTTTTCGTTCCCAGTTGTTTGGCCGGGCCGCCCCCATACACACCTTCGCCCTCCTCACAGGCCCCATTATCGACAAAAAACAGGATAACTGTGTTGTCAAGCTCGCCGAGGTCCTTTAGTGTTTTGAGTACACGGCCAATATTCTGGTCCATTCGGTCGATCTGGGCGGCATAAATGGCCATTCGAAAATCTGAGGTATCCTTTTGCTCCTCAGGAACATCCTCCCAGGCCGGTGCATCGCTGTCGGACAATTTCCATTCAGGTTTTACCAATCCCGTTTTAATCATCCGCTCATAGCGCTCTTTACGGATAGCGTCCCAGCCTTTTCTGTATTTGCCGCGATACTTGGCTATATCCTCAGGCCAGGCGTGCAGAGGCCAGTGCGGGGCGTTATATGCAAGGTAGCAGAAGAACGGATTGTCATCCGCCTTGGAGGCCTCGGAGATAAATCTGACTGCGTAGTCCGTGAAAGCATCGGTCGTATAAAAGCCGTCCCATGGCTTGATGCGTTTTCGATTGTGGAGGAGCAGCCTGCCGGGGGCCGGATTCCAATAGTTGCAGGCGCCGCGAATAATGCCGAAGTACTCATCGAATCCCCTATCTACCGGCCACATTCCCTCGTACGTGCCGACGTGCCACTTACCGGCCATGATGGTATGGTAGCCGGCCGGTTTCAATGCCTCGGCAATGGTCACACAGTTGTGGTTCAGCGAGCCCCGGTAGCCGGGGTAACCATAGTCATATCCCTGTTCAACCTCCTCGACCGTCATATGACCGATGCCGGCCTGATGGGGGTACAAACCAGTGAGCAGCGAAGCACGCGTCGGACAGCACCGTGCCGTGTTATAGAACTGGGTGAAGCGAACACCGTTTGCGGCCATACTGTCGAGGTTGGGCGTATTGACCTCGCCACCGAAGCAGCCAATGTCCGAGTAACCCATATCGTCGGCCATAATCAAAATAATATTCGGTCTCGCAGATGAATTTTTGACTTTTGAAGGTTTTAGAATATTTGAACATCCCGGAATTCCTATTGCGGCTGCCCCGATTCCGATTGCTTTAAGAAACTCTCGACGAGAATAATTAGTCGAAGATTTCCCATTTATACGCTTCAATAACATCGCTACAACTCCTTACTGCCATAAGCTGGCATTTCCCAGATAACATTTTACATCCTATCTCAGCTACGCCGCTGAGCCTCTTTTCTAATAGAATATCAAATCTGTCTCGAAAGCTCAAGCTTTCCAACTTCATTTTGAAACTATTTTAGCAGTAACAATAGCAAAAACACGAATTTAGTAACTGAATTATCGTTTCTTTAACATACCTCAACCTGTGTCCCCGTCTGAAATCCAAGTTTTTCAGCATAAATCTTCGTTGTCACGCTGCGAGCTATTTCAGCGCATTCGGCTCATTGCTTACAGTAAACATCTGACGCCACTGCCGTCTTTGTGCCTGCCATTTAGGCCGGGCATCGGGAATTTTTACTTCACTAAATTCTTTGAGAAATTCGTTAGGGTCTATCCCCTCCGGAGGATTATTCAAATATGCCTCAACCGAACGCACCATAACGTCATTCGGCTCTAAAACGTTTTCTAACAAGTAATTATGAACTAAATCCGTGGCATTTTTGACTTTTCGTCCTCTTAAATATAAGTTCAAAAGCTCATTCATATAGCGTTGTTTCTCTTTACTGTTATCGGTTTTTTGTAATAATAGGCCAAAATACTCCGCCGCACGCTCTAAAGAACCGGTTTCGTTGTATAAAAAAGCCAATTTTTCTCGAACCTCTTTTAACATCTGCGGTTCTTCTACAGTTTGTAACTTCTGTTCCATCAATTCGAAAAAGGGGAGCAACTGCTGATTTGATAACTCAATTTGCTCCTGATTCCGGTTGAATTTTTGCATCCATTCTTTCAATACTGAGATATCAGAGCGTTTGAATATGCTCATCATCGACTGCCAGGCTATTTTTTTCTCCGCTTCTGTTTTGGTTTTTTCTGATAACCAGGTCAAGTCCTCCCTGATACCCATTTCGCCGGCCAGATTGATTAATTTTTGTCTTATAACGGCACTGCTGTCATTGACAAAATCTTTTCTTAAGGTTTTAAATGCACCGGCTTTATCTATATAAATAAGCCCTGTTACCCCTGCCTGGCGAACCAAAGGAGATTCATCTTTCAGTGCCTCTTCAAATATCGGCCTGAATTTTTCTCGGGCCAAGTCAAGACAAGATACCCCCTGAACACAGAGTTCCACCATAGAGTTTAACAAATCTGTGCGCAATGAACCGCTCTCCGCAGCCGAGGCGACCTGCTCATATCTTTTAACAATCAAATCAAGATACTTACTTACCTCAGGTTTTGAAAGTCCATCCTGCTTTAACAGTTTCTTTATAACCTCGGCGCCGTTGCGGGCCTTTACTGAATCCTGCTCAAATAAATATTCACCCGCCAATTCAAGCGTTTGTTTTCTTATCTGGGGTGCTACATTCTTACCTGAATTAGGGGAAAAAGCATATTGACAAGCCGCTCCCAGTGCAACAAAAAGTTCCTGCTTAACTTCATCATCCTGTTCAATTTTGAGCTGCTGAAGTAATTTTTCAGCAGAGCTTAACTCTCCCATCAGCGATAATAGCTGGGCTACTTTAAGTCGGACAGCTTTTTCCGGATTTGAAATCAAGCTTACCAATACAGGGCTGAACTCCGCCGGTAATTTCGAAGATGTTCCAACCCGCCATTGAGAGACTTTTTCCAATGCCCATAATTCTATGTCCACTTTCGAGTCGGTTAGATGTTCCGCCAGAAAGCTGACCCTGACTTTGTCATCTGTTAAGCTATTATAATATTTATCCAGGGTAGATAAATAACGGCTGCGCCATTCAGCGACCTCTTCTCTGAGCTTATCGACCTTCACCTCCTGATGAATCAGCAAGTCCTGAAGGAATTGCTCGTTCCCTTTATTTTGGAGCTGCTCTATAAGCACTTGCCTTTGCTTTTGGTCCTCGGGGATTGTCACACCAAGCTCGGTAAGAGCTTTTTGAGCTGTGGATTTTACTTTCTTATCAGAATCCTCAAGAAGATTGATGAGCATGGAAATTGCCTGGATATTATGCCGTAGCTTAAGCGCATAAATCGCATTTAACCTTGCACCAGCAGATAAAGAGGTATCTGAAGCTAATCGTTCAAGAGGTATCGATATTTGTTGATAGTCAAAAATCAAGGTGGCCTCAGCAGCCAGTTTTGCAATTTGAGATTCACTTGTTCCAAGGATATCCAGTAACGGATTAATAAATGTTTCTTTCCTTTTTATATTCTTATATCTATCATTCTGCCTGGCCTGGTTTAATGCCTTACAAACGGCAGCTTGAGCTGCGTCATTTTCAGTCTGTTTTAAGGTTTCAATCAAAATTTTTCTTGCCTGCGGGTTATCATCAAAGAGCATAACATTTGCCGCATCAATCCGCATTTGCTCGTTGGAACCTTTGAGCAATGCATCTCTATTGATTTTCAATTGCTTGTCGAGGTCGGATTCCTGTCCCGATTTTTGAGCTTCGGCTGATACATCCTCCCTCGCCACGAGAGTTTCGTTTGATACCTCCTCCTGTGCCACAGAGTTCTGGCGACAACCAATTACAAGCAACAAAATAACAAGAAAAAGATGTTTCATTCTCATCCTGATAACCTAAAAAACACACGTGCCGAAAGTTCTCCGAGCATAATACTATCCTTTACTACTCAAGTCAAATAACAAGCTGGTATTTGCTCCTCAGATATATATCTGAGGAGCTTGCCCCGGCCAATCCGCTGTCAACCCGGCTTGCTAAGGTCTTGGGTGGTACTTTTTGTGAATCTGACGAAGTCTCTTCTGGTCCACGTGCGTATAAATCTGGGTAGTTGCTATATCGACATGACCAAGCATCTCCTGGATGCTTCTCAAATCAGCGCCTCCGCTCAAGAGATGTGTGGCGAAAGAATGCCTCAGTGTATGTACCGTCAAGCCGTCAGACATACCTGCACGGCTTGCATATTTTTTGACGATGCGCCAAATCTCAATACGACTTAAAGCTCTGCCTGTTCGTGAAAGCAACAGGAAATCCCGGCTGAATGGTTTAGCTAATTTCGGACGCAGCTTGTTGAGATATTCATGTACCGCCCCTGCTGCTATCTTACCCAGCGGAACAACTCTTTCCTTATTACCCTTTCCGAAACAACGTAAGTATCCGATATCGAGATTCAAATCCGCCAGTTTTAAATTTGCAAGCTCCCCGGCCCGGATGCCGCAGGCATAGAGCAGCTCAAGAATGGCTTTGTCCCGAAAATAAAACGGCTCCTGTGGTGATGGAGTATTGAGCAGTTTCAAGACCTGCTGTTCGGAACATACCCTCGGCAATTTTTGCCAGACCTTCGGCCCTTCAAGAACGGCAGAAAAATCGTCTTCAATCAAGCCGCCCATTTTTGCATAACTCAGAAACATCCGCACCGCCACAAGCGCCCGCTTAACAGAGGCCTCGCTTTTTTGCTCTTTGGCGAGCTTGTGCAGATAATTCTGGACAATGACCGGCTTAAACTGTTCAAATTTGCCGAGATGCTCAGAATCACAAAACTCAAGAAACGCTTTTAAATCCCGGCCATAAGCTAATATAGTATTTTCAGAAAGTCCCGCCTCGACGGCTAAAAATGTAAGAAAATCTCCGGCGTGTTTACCTAACGGCATTGACAACAGCTTCCTGCAAACAGATTGTCTCTGAGCTGTGTACATAAAGAATCTCAAAAAGGCCAATAATAATATCGGCGCTAAATTCCTGATAGCTTTAATCGGCGAGTGGACGGTCAGTGATACCGAGTACTTACTCTATGACGGTCACGGCTCGACAAGGCAGATACTGGACTCCACCGGCATTACCGATGTCCATAATTACGATGCTTACGGCGTATCGCTCGGCTATGATGACAGCGTTAGCTCACCTAAGACCAACCTGCGCTACGCAGGCGAATACTTTGATGAGAACATCTCGAATTACTACCTCCGCACCCGTTGGTACAGCCCGGCCAACGGCCGATTTAATAGGATGGATCCATACGCCGGAAATAACCGCGACCCGCAATCCCTCCACAAATACCTCTACTGCCATGCAAATCCGGTTAACTCGATTGATCCATCTGGGATGTGGAGTTTAGCGGGAACAATTGCTGTAACTGGTATTGTCTCATCCATTGTTGGAGGGATTCTGATAGGCGTAGGAATAAAGGTAAAAAATGATGTTG
Source organism: Phycisphaerae bacterium (assembly GCA_030604525.1). GTDB lineage: Bacteria > Planctomycetota > Phycisphaerae > Sedimentisphaerales > Anaerobacaceae > JAUVVQ01. Next base: position 6,461 of record JAUVVQ010000016.1, read on the forward strand.
TTCGTGATATAGGAATAGCTTTTCTCACTATGGGCTTGGCTTTGGTTGGGGCAGCAGCTTTGATGGCAGGAGGAATACTGCTATTGTCAGCGGCTGAGGCTGTAGCCACAACATTAGGGGTATTTGGTGTTACATTGCTTATTACAATAGCTGGTGGAATGGTTAGTGAGTATGCAGATAGAACAGTTACAACGGCTAACTTTAAGAGGTTTTTGGAGTTTTATGCGATTGATAGCTCTAGGAAGATTCCACCAAAGGGCATTTTAATCTTCAGGGAAGGACACGGAAATATTACAGAAGTTGAAATACCCAATTTTGTATTTTCCGTGAGGCCGCAGTACATGACAAATGATACTATCTATGCATATGAATGTACAAATCCTGATTCTGCAACCGACTTTGTAATAAAAAAATATAAAATCGATAGTGACGGGGCCCTTAATGAGAAGTATACTATAGAAAGGTCTGTGCAGGGATTAGCAAAAGTAGATAAAAATCTTCCTGTTGGTTGGACGGTTATTGAATAGTAGAAAAAGGAATATCATGAAAAATATAAGCCCTATTCCGATACGTACTATTTGTGTTGTTGACAAAGGAAGTAAGACGGAAATCAAAGTGACGAATCGCATTCTTTTACGATCATCGATAGTCGCATGGTTTATAGCTTTATTAACTCTTCCCATATTTGATATATGGCTGAGGGATACAAATTATACGTCTGGGAAAACAATTTTCATGATTGCTGCTTATGTTGTTGGCTTGCTTCTCCTCGGATTTGTATTCATAGGAATATTGAAAGCTTTTCAGGTTATAATATCCTTGGATGATGCGAACTTGCTATTGGAAAAGCCAGCAAGTAAAAAATGGAAGCTGTCTGACCTGCAAAATTTGACTTGTAAGAAGAAAAGTGTTGTTGTTGAAAGTTTTCAAGGAGAGGAGGAAATTGTTAGTAAAGCGATGGGGTATTCTGAGAAAAAACTGCTTTTGCTTGTAAATTATCTTAATGATGAGATTAAAAAGAGGAAGCATATTTCTCAACAGTAAATATTTCAAGGCACCTTTTTGTGTTTTTTTAGCTCTTTGACAAGTTTATTATATTAACTTCTGGCCTATGTAATGCTCATTAGTCCGGCTGGGTTCCAGACGTTAGCCCATGCGGATTCGCAGTATGCCGATATAGAAACATTCGACTGGTCAGAAGGCAACAGAACAATCGAATACACCTACGATGCCAATGGTTCCATAGAAACCAAAACCACAAAAGCAACCTCTACACAGGATGTCATTGAAACCGTCGAATATGAATACAATCTTCAGAATCGGCTAAAAAAACAGACCGTAAAGGATGGACAATATCCGCCAAATATCCTGTCGTGGACAGGGTACACATACAATGAAAGCGGTATCCGTGTCAAATCCGAGCACTTTGACGGGACAAATACTACGACAACGCTGTATCTGGTTGACTCTTTCAATCCTACCGGCTATGCACAGACAATCGAAGAAACAATAGAAGTTTCCACGTCTTCGGTTCCACAAACAAAAACGCAAATCCAGTATACCATCGGTGATGATATTATCAGCCAAGCCAAGTCTCACTGGAACTGGCAGGATATCGGAGGTGGCCAGTATGATTGGGGCTTTGATACTACTGATGCAACCCAATACCTGCTCTACGATGGGCACGGCTCGACAAGGCAGATACTGGACTCCACCGGCATTACCGATGTCTACAATTACGATGCTTACGGCGTATCGCTCGGCTATGATGACAGCGTTAGCTCGCCGAAGACCAACCTGCGCTACGCAGGCGAATACTTTGATGAGAACATCTCGAATTACTACAACCGCTCTCGATGGTACAGTCCAGCCACCGGCCGATTCAACAGAATGGATACCTATCCGGGTAGCTCGCAAGACCCACAGTCGCTGCATAAGTACCTCTATTGCCATGCAAATCCAGTGAATAATGTGGCTGCTTAGAAAAACAATTCGTCCTTGAGGTAACAGCGGAATGGATATATAATCGGCTAAAATTATGAACAGGAAATTTGAACGGGCGAAAGATGAATAAAGTCAAATTATTACCGGTTCTGGGGTTTGTGGTCGTTTCTCTTCTGGCTGGCTGCGCGAAGAATGAGCGATTTCAGGCAATTGAACGAGTCTGCATTCCCGGGGTAGGCAGGCGAACTGCATTTGAAACAGCTCAACAAGTCCTTGGTGAAATGCAATTTAGAATCGACAAAGCGGATGCATTTGCCGGCTACATTAAAACTAAGCCGTTAGGAGCTGCCCAGCTTTTCGAGCTGTGGCGAAGCGACAACGTCGGGGGCAGTAACAATCTTGAAGCAAATCTGCACAGCTTAAGAAGAGTTGCAGAATTGCAAATGAACCAAACGGACAACCAGTTTTGTATAAACTGCCAGGTAAAAACCTACAGATTGTCACTTCCTGAATCAGGACACAGGAGCATCTCGCTGGCGTACAAGACCTTCTCAAAAAGTTTAACGTCGCTGGAAAAGTTTCAGCTAAGCGATGAACAAAAACGAAATATGGCGTGGGTTGAACTTGGTGAAGACAAGAAGCTTGCCACGGAAATCCTAAAGCGGCTCAAAAAGGAAATAGCGGAAAAATCAGAAGGTAAATAACCAATGCGAATATTAGTCTGCGGGGGAGCAGGATATATCGGCAGTAATATGACAGCGATGCTCACTACCGAGGGGCACGAGCCGATTGTTTTTGATAATCTCAGCACCGGTCACAAAGCGGCAATTGCAGGGGTTTCTTTCGTCGAGGGAGATTCAGCAAATTATGATTTGCTGCTCAAGACGTTAAAGGACTACCGAATTGAAGCGGTAATGCACTTCGCTGCTTCCATTGAAGTCGGCGAGTCTGTAAAAGTGCCTTTGAAATACTACAAAAATAATCTCTGCAATACACAAACGCTTATCTCAGCTATGGAAAAGGCGGGTGTTGAAAAATTCGTTTTCAGCAGCACGGCAGCAGTGTACGGCATACCTGAACAATTACCTATTACAGAGGATAGTCCAAAGAATCCAATAAATCCCTACGGTGAAAGCAAATTAGCGGCAGAAAGGATGTGTTACTATCAAAGTCAGGCGGGCAGGCTTCGGTATGCAACACTGCGCTATTTCAACGCCTGCGGTGCGGGTAATAATGCGAGTCTCGGCGAAGACCACAGGCCTGAATCTCATCTGATTCCTCTTGCTATACAAACGGCGTTAGGAAAAAGAGGCGAAATCCGGATTTACGGCACTGATTATCCTACACCTGACGGCACCTGCATCAGGGATTACATCCATATAGATGATTTATGCACTGCTCACCTTTTGTCGCTTAATAAATTGGATGAAAAGAAAGAGCTGGTTTACAACTTAGGCAATAGTAAAGGCCATTCGGTAAAGGAAGTAATCGAAGCTGTAAAAAAAGTCTCCGGAAAAGATTTTAAAGTTACAAACGCTGCGCGTCGAGCCGGCGACTCGCCGATACTTACTTCCGATGCAAGTAAGGCAAGAGGAGAACTGGGCTGGAAACCGAAGTTTGACAACCTCGAGAGCATCATCAAGACCGCCTGGGAGTGGCACAACAAACATCCGGACGGTTATCCGGACTAATTGTAATTACCGCGGCGTAACTAAAACTTCTTCGAGGATTAAGTTAATGAAGGAAATTTACATTGGTATCGACCTTGGCGGCACAAATATCAAGCTCGGCTGTTTCCAAGCGGACCTGAGTCTTCTCTGTAAAAGTTCAGTAAGCACAAAAGGGGATATCGGGCCCGAGGGCGTAGTTGAGGTAATCTACCAATCAACAAATGAGCTCCTCAAAAAAAATAACCTTTCACCCGATTCAATCTCCGCAATAGGCATCGGCGCTCCCGGCCCCGCAGACCTCGACGAGGGAATAATCATAGCCAGTCCGAACATTCCATCATTTAGGAACGTTCCCCTGCGGAAGATGATAAGTGAAAAATTTTCCAAACCTGTGGTCCTGGAAAATGACGCTAACGCCGCCTGTATGGGTGAATTTGTCGCTGGAGCGGGGAAAGATATCAACAATATGGTTTTCTTCACTCTCGGAACAGGCATCGGCGGGGGCATTATTATCGACGGCAAACTTATTCACGGTTGTGACAATAACGCCGCCGAATTAGGACATATTATAATACACCCCGGCGGCAGGAAATGCGGCTGCGGGCAAAACGGCTGTGCTGAAGCTTATGCTTCTGCAAGCGCTACCGCAAAAAGAGCTGAAGAAGCCGTGAACTCAGGCGTACAATCCGCCTTAACCGAGGTGCTCAAAAAAAACGGGGAGATAACCTGCAAAGATGTTTACGACCATCTCAAAGCGGGAGATAAACTCGCTAAAAAGATAACCGACGAGACCGCCAAGACACTGGCCTTATTGTGCATAGATGTACTCCACACTACTGAGCCCCAGAGAATAGTATTTGCAGGAGGAATGATTGCAGCGGGTGACATTCTGCTAAAGACAATAAAGGATTATTTCGACGAATACATCTGGGACTTAAAAAAGGAAAAGGTCGAAATCGCATTTGCGACCTTAGGTGAAGATGCCGGCATAACAGGCGCCGCAGCCGTAGGTCGAAAACTCATTACGAATGAATAAATATCCAAATCAGCTCAACCATTTTCCCGCTTTTGTTCGTCGGTAAGAGTCTCGTTCAGTGAGCCGGAACGAAAGCCCTGCAAATCAAGGGTGACGTATTTAAAGCCAAGCTTTTTGAAGGCGTTTGTTATCTTAGAGCGATTCGGCTCTTCGGTTATTATATTGATATCTTCAGGATGCACCTCAATCCGGGCGATTTCGTTATGATGTCGAACACGAAATTCAAGCAGACCCAGTCCTTTAAGGAATTCTTCAGCTTCTTCGATTTGTTTCAGCCGCCCTTCTGTAATCTCCAGGCCATAAGATATACGAGATGCAAGACACGGTGACGCAGGGACGTCGGCGGTTTTCAATCCAAGCTCTCTGCTCAATTGACGAATATCATTTTTGGTCAGGCCCGCTTCCATCAAAGGCGCACGAACATTAAAAACTTCGGCAGCCCTGTTACCGGGCCGGTAATCGTCCTTGTCATCAAAATTGCTGCCGCAAATTATATTTTCAAAACCCTTCTCACCGGCAACTTTATTTAAGGCGCCGAATAGATGTGATTTGCAGTGAAAACATCTGTCTGCTTTGTTTGCAGCATAATTTGAATCAGATAACTCATCCAATTGTATCTTTTCAACATCAATGCCGATATCTTTTGCACACTGTATTGCCTGTTCATATTGTGATTTCGACAAAGAAGGGCTCACGGCAATACAGGCAAGTACATTTTCCTTGGCCAGCGAATCAACTGCCGCCTTCAAAAGAAAAGTGCTGTCCACCCCACCGGAATATGCCAGAATAACTTTATCAAGTTTTTTTAGAATTTCTTCGAGAACTTGATATTTCTTTTGTAAATCAGCAATCATTTTTTTCTCCCTATCCGACCATTATATTTTATTCTCAGAGAACAAAAAAACTATTAACTCCCAAGCCATACATTTATGCCACGTTTTTTGTTCTCAAAAAGCTCAAAAAACCAATTGGCCTGAAAAACACCGATTATTGTATTATATGCCCGGCTGGAAAATCCAGCTAATTGCTTTCTCAGGGGGGAAATGTCGAGCTTATTTCTGAACAAAGCCGTGAAGAAGTGAAAAGCCGATGGAGAGAATCGAACTCTCAACCCCAGCTTTACGAAAGCTGTGCTCTACCGTTGAGCTACATCGGCATCTATAATCAATAATACAGTTACCAACGTCTTTTGTAAAGAAGTCGCTGACTCTAAGGCCAAACCTCTGCAGGTCCAAAATATCTTACCGGCTGTTTATGCTCCGAATCCCATCATCCCGGCTACATATATGATAAAAGCAATTATAGAAATTCCCATCCCCGCTAAGCTCAAAATAAACTCATAACCCTTCCTGCCCCTTCTATATATCCTTATCAACGCAAGTGCTCCGCATAAAACGGCTGCCGAAGGTAAAATCACGCACAAATTGTGAACAGTCCTGTAAACAGGGTTTTCCCGAAGCAGGCACAGAGGAAAAGACGGGCTGTGTATCTCTTGTAATCGGGCAATCGAAATAAAAGCAAAAGCTATAAAACAAATAGTTAAAAGCAAACAAGCAAATACCAAAGCTCTAATATAACTTATCGCCTTCGAACTTTGTTGGGAATCAGCCAAGAGTTATCTCCTGAAAGATGATTGTTCACCCGGGACTTCAAACCGATACCTTATTATAAGTTTTTTTCTGTCTCCGGCAAGCTGTGGGCGAAAATAAACGATATATGATTTTAAAAATCACATCAAAATCCCCGATAATGGAAAAAATCTACTTCGGATAAAAACCTAATTTTCTTGACAAAGCACCCCCGATACAATATAAAAGGCCGTTTTCTCAATATCTAAATTGGTAGAAATTAATAGGGAGCTAAAATATGGAGCAGAAAATTCAACTAAAAGAAAGTGATATACCACGTCAATGGTATAACATCGCAGCGGACTTACCAACACCGGTGTTACCCCCTCTGGGGCCGGACGGCAAGCCGATAACCCCTGATATGCTTGCACCGGTTTTCCCGATGAACCTGATTGAGCAGGAAGTCAGCACAGAAAGATGGATAGACATCCCTGATGAAATCCTCAATATTCTCTATCGCTGGCGGCCAGCACCTCTGAAAAGAGCAGTCTATCTCGAAAAGTGGCTCGATACCCCCGCCAGAATTTACTACAAAGACGAAAGCTACAGCCCTCCGGGAAGTCACAAGCCGAATACCGCAGTCGCCCAGGCCTGGTACAACAAGCAGTTTGGTATCAAAAAACTAACCACGGAAACCGGAGCCGGTCAATGGGGCAGCGCCTTGGCTTTCGCATGTAAAATCCTTGGCCTGGGATGTAAGGTTTATATGGTCAGGATTAGCTTCGACCAGAAACCATTCCGAAAAATCATGATGAACGTCTGGGGTGCAGATTGTGTAGCAAGTCCAAGCGACCAGACAAATGCCGGAAGGAAAGTCCTTGAGGAAAAGCCGGATACGCCCGGCAGCCTGGGAATTGCCATCAGTGAAGCTATTGAAGAAGCCGTAACGGATAAAACCGGCAAAACACGTTATTCGCTCGGAAGCGTACTAAATCATGTCCTCCTGCATCAGACCATAATCGGACTCGAAGCCAAAAAGCAACTTGAAATGGCCGGTGAGAAAAAACCCGATATCATAATCGGCTGTGCCGGCGGCGGAAGTAACTTTTCAGGACTGGCTTTCCCCTTTACCGCTGACAAAATCAACGGTGAGGATATCGAGATAATACCTGTCGAACCAACCGCCTGCCCGACAATGACACGCGCTCCATTCGCATACGACCATGGTGACACTGCCTGCATGACCCCGCTTTTGGCAATGTATACTTTAGGCCACGCTTTTATACCCCCGCCCATACACGCCGGCGGGCTCAGATATCACGGTATGGCTCCACTGGTTTGCCAGTGCATCAACGAAGGCCTGTTTAAACCAAGGTCTTTAGACCAGGTTGAATGTTATCAGTCAGCTCTTATATGGGCACAAACGGAAGGTTCCATTTGCGCACCTGAGACCAGCCACGCTATTGCCGTTGCAATTCAGGAAGCTAAAAAAGCTAAAGAAGAAGGAAAAGAAAAGGTAATACTCTTTAACTACAGCGGACACGGACTTATGGACCTTAACGGCTACCAGGCCTTCCTAAACAACAAGTTAGAAGCTTTCGAATTGCCCGACTCAGAACTTGAAAAAGCTGAAGATGTCCTAAAGTCTTATCCGAAAGCAGAAATAAGGAAAAGCGGCAAATGGTAATTCGCAGCAAAAGTAACTGCTGAGAAAAACCGGACTTGAAAGTCAGCGGAATTAATCAGTTACTGTTGCGGAAAGCCGATTTCGCCATGTCAGGCCTGCGGAAGCAGGGGTCTACGGCTTAAAAGCTGGATTCCCGCTTCCGCGGGAATGACAAATGTTGTTTCCGCAACAAATACTTAATTGATTAGGTTGGCCTCCAAACGGTTAAAAGGTTAAAGTTGTGATGCTTTCCTAAATTTGCTTTTTTCGTGATTGTAGTTGGTTGCTTGACTTAGCGATTATGAAAAATCGCATAAACTGCATCTCGTGGTTGTGGTATGGGTGTAGTTTGTCCAGCGAACATCCGGTCATAAGTTCATAGCCTTTTTGGTGAACATCCAAGCAGTTTTTGAAACGAGATTTTAAACAGCGCTTTTATGCCTTTTTCGCAATTCCGGCAATTGCGCGTGATAAATGACAGATGCTTCGCAATTTCGCCGTTAATCTGAACCAGCTTTCAAAGTGATACCGTCATTCCCCTAAATCTCTGCGAGGCAAGCATATAATCTGAAAACAACAAAATCTTAGGCGGTCTTGCAAGAGGGAGAAGGTTGGTGATATAATATTCCAACAAACGTTCAGGAAAATCAATCGCATTTTATTCATTCGCTCAGGACATTTATTTTTGAGCTTAAGAACGGAAGGAGAATTTAAAGATGAACAGAAAATGCTATAGTTTGATGGTATTATTGTTTGTAGTTACAGCAGCAGCCGGTAGAGTAAAGTCGGCCCCCAAACAATTAAGCGTTGTTGGACAGGAAGCGAAAGTGAAAAAGCTTGCCGGCGGCTTTAAGTTCACTGAAGGGCCGGCGGCTGACAATAAGGGCAATATTTTCTTTACGGATATCCCAAATAATCGAATTCACAAGTGGTCTCCGGACGGCAAGCTTTCAACCTTTATTGAAAACTCCGGAGGTGCCAATGGTCTTTTCTTTGACAGGGACGGCAATCTGCTGGCCTGCGAGATGGGTAACGGTCGTTTAGTGTCCATCAACCTCCAAGGTGAAGTCACAGTGCTGGCCGACAGTTACAGAAACAAACGGTTCAACAGTCTCAATGACCTCTGGATTGACCCGAGCGGCGGTATTTACTTTACCGACCCCCGCTATGGACGCAGAGATAATTTGCCGCAGGACGGCGAGCATGTCTATTATCTGGCCGGTGACAAGAAAAAACCCGTCAGGGTAATTGATGATATGGTCAGACCTAACGGAGTAATAGGCACCCCCGACGGCAAAAAGCTCTATGTAGCCGACCAGGGTGGCGAGAAAACCTTCGTCTATAAAATCAATACGGACGGAACGCTGTCGGATAAAAAACTTTTTGCCAGGCAGGGTTCCGACGGGGTGACTATAGATAATGAAGGTAACGTTTACCTAACTGGAGAGGGAGTGTCGGTTTATAACTCAGCGGGAGAAAAGATTGAAACAATCAATGTCCCTGAGCGTCCCTCTAATCTCTGTTTTGGCGGTAAGGATAAACAGAGACTCTTCATTACTGCCCGAACTTCACTCTACTGGCTGCAGATGCGGGTTAAAGGTATATAACAGAAAACAAATAATTCCAATCATATTTAATTCCTGCGATGTTGTCATTTTGACCGAAGGGCTGTGAAGCAACCCGAAGCGGAGGAATTTGTTTTAATAGATTTCTTGACTTGCCTTTGGCTCGCTTGAAGCGACGAGCATACGCATTAATTTGTTAGGATAGGTTTCGGGGCGAATTTAATCATCAGCGAGGGCGTTCCGGAGAAGCCCGTCTATTCCCGCAGGTAAAACCCCCTGCCTTAGTTTTAGTGGTTGATGTAACCTAAAACGGGCAAAAACATAGAAATCTCCTCAAAAAATATCAAAAGCTGTAAGCTTACCCAAAATCCCTTTAAGTAACATATTGGCATAAACCAGCGTCTGGAACGTTGTGCTGAACGATAGATTCTTGATAGGGAATGCTGAAAATAGTACAATAGTGCAAACTGATTATGGGGGTTTTATATCAGGATGGTGGGCATCGGTTTCCCGGGATGAGGCCCCGCTTTTGGAGGACTGCGACGGTCTGCTTGGTATGCAGTATTTTGGCAATACGGTGATGGTTCTGGATTTTGAGCGTGAGCTTATGTGGGTTAAAAGTTCGTAAATTTATCATGGAGCCCTACCTTCCTTAACAGCCGGGGGTAAATCTTCCGTTGGCGGTCTTAATTTTACACTTCAATTTATCCTGTTAGAGAAAAAAATGAAAAAAAGTTCTCTAACAGGGTGAAATCCTGCCTGAAAACGAAAAAAGTGTTGATTATTTTGATTTGGTTTGGTATTATTCTGATTACTATAGATGCTACATCACAGAGAGATATCCTCCGAGTCTTATTAGAATTCTCTCTGCAGGAGGCGGAGTAATGTGTGATTCCAAAGGAATGAAAAAAACTATTGATGTGCAGACAGGGGAAGTTAAGGCGGGCGTGGGGGAGGTGATATTGCAATCAAAGGCCATAGGTTCATGCCTTGGCATTGCTGCCTACGATGCCGTCAAACATATCGGGGCACTGGCGCATACTATGCTGCCGGGCAGCGCCCCTGAAGGGAAAACAATCAAAAGGACGAAATACTGCGCTGATGCCATCGACGCCATAATCAGCAGGATGGGTCGGCTGGGTTCAAGGAAAGAGGAGATTGAAGTGGTTCTGGTCGGCGGGGGAAATGTGCTCAAAAAAGAAGATGATACCATCTGTAACGAAAATATCGAATCAGCGCTGAAGCTATTGAAGAAAAAAGCTCTGAAGGTAAGGACACAGGCCGTTGGAGGAATAATCAGAAGGAGTGTATCCCTCGATGTCGAGCGTGGAATTGTATATTGCAGCGAAGGTAACGGCAATGAAAGGGAGCTTTGGAGGTCAGAGAAAATACCGGAATAAGATTACTGCCGTTGTTAACATTAATTAAGAGGCAACAAAGATGTCCAGGAAGAAAGAAGATTCATCAAGTAAAGATAAGTATAGTGCGTGCGAGCAGCAGCTTAGAGCCGCCAATCAGCAGTTGCAAGCGAGCGAGCAGCAGCTCAGGGCCGCCAATCAGCAGTTGCAGGCGAACGCAGAAGAAATACGGAATCTTAACCATAACCTGCAAAATCGGGTAAAAGAGCTCGAGTGTCTTTACGGTCTTTCCCGGCTGGATGAGAAACGTGATGTTTCACTGGAGACGATACTCGATGGGGCGGTCGAGCTGATACCTGCCGGGTGGCAATATCCTGAGGTTGCCGGCGCTCGGGTCAGTCTTGGTAAACTTCTGTTCAAAAGCAAGAACTTTTGCGAAACGGCGTGGATGCAAAGTGCTAATATCAAAGAAGACGGAGAAAAAGCCGGAACCATAGAGATTTGCTACAGTGAAAAGAAGCCGATACTTGATGAAGGGCCTTTCCTCAAGGAGGAGAGAGAACTATTGGACGTTCTTGCCAGGCGCTTGGGGCACATCACCGAGCGGAAGAAGGCGGAACTGGAACGGAGCATAGCATACAATGCGCTGCACTCGTCGGTCAACGGCGTGGCAATAACCGACGTTGAAGGGGTGATTATGTATGCTAATCCGGCTGCTCTGCGGATGTTCAAATACGAAACGGTAGATGAGGTAAAGGGAAAGCATGCATCCGAGATGTTTGTTACGGACAGTGTCCAGAAATTTTCTGATGTAACGGCTATTATAGACCGGGCAAAGGGAGAAACAGAGGAATTTCCTGTACGAAAAAAGGATGGGGCTGAATTCTATGTTGAGGCCTCCTCGTCAGTGGTTACTGATGAAAAAGGTGAAGTTGCAGGCAGGATGGCATCATTTGTTGACATCACCAGGCGTAAGCAAGCAGAGCAGGAGGTCAGAGCCGCCCATCAGCAGTTGCAGGCGAGCGAGCAACAGCTCAGGGCCAGCAATCAACAATTAGCAGCGGACGAACAGCAGCTTAGAGCCGCTAATCAGCAATTACAGGCCAGCGAGCAGCAGCTCAGGGCTGACCATCAACAATTAACAGCGGACGAGCAGCAACTCAAGGCCGCTAATCAGCAATTACAGGCCAGCGAGCAGCAGCTTAGAGCAGCCAACCAACAGCTACAGGCCGAGGTCAATGAGCGCAAGAAGGCGGAGAATAAAATTAAAGCATCACTTCAGGAAAAAGAGGTATTGCTGAAAGAAATTCATCATCGGGTTAAGAATAATATGCAGGTAATATCGAGTATTCTAAATCTTCAATCCAGATACATCAAGGATAGAGAGGCATTGGAGATATTCAGGGAAAGTCAAAGGCGTATTAAGGCAATGGCCCTGGTGCATGAGAAATTGTACGGAGCCGAGGATTTAGCCGGCATTGATTTTGCTGAATATACGCGCAGTATGACAAGTAATTTGTTCGTGCTCTACAAGATTAGTGAGGCCGTTCGATTAAATATAGATATCAAAGATATTTTACTGGATATCAATACGGCAATCCCCTGTGCTTTGATTATCAGTGAGCTTGTTTCAAATTCGCTAAAATACGCCTTTCCGGAGGGCATAGAAGGCGAAATAGGGATAGGACTTTATACAGATAAAAACGGGAAGTTCAAATTGATTGTCAAAGATAACGGCATCGGAATTTCAAAAGAGATTGACTTTAGAAAAACCGAGACGTTGGGTATGCAGTTAGTAATTATGTTAGTAGAAGAACTTGCGGGCACGATAGAGCTTGACAAAAGTGAGGGAACAGCATTTACAATTCAATTTAAAAAACCGTAATCCAGGGATGCGGAGGCAATAAAGTGACAAGCGTAAAGATATTGGTTGTGGAAGACGAAAGCATCACGGCCAAAGATATCCAGGAGACGCTGAAAGGTTATGGCTATGACGTTCCCGCTGTTGCTTTATCCGGAGAAGAAGCTATTGAAAAAACGGAGCAGCTCCAGCCGGATTTAGTATTGATGGATATAATGTTAAAAGGGGATGTGGACGGCATAGGGGCCGCCGAGCAAATTCACCGCCGATTCGATATTCCTGTAGTGTATCTTACTGCTTATGCAAATAATAAAATAATAAAGCGAGCAAAGATAACAGAGCCGTTCGGTTACATAATCAAACCGTTTGAAGAGAGGGAATTGCATACCAATATCGAGATGGCTCTTTACAAGCATAAGACGGAGGAGGCACTGCGAAAGAGCGAGGAGAAATACAAGAATTTAGTGGAGACAACAGACACGGGATACCATATCGTCGACGGCGAAGGGAAGGTAATTGACGCTAATGACGAGTATGTGCGTTTGACCGGATGTGGGAATCTGGATGAAATACTCGGCAGAAACGTTCTGGAATGGACTGCGGAACACGATATTGAAAGAAATAAGAAGGAAATAGAAAAGTGCTACAAAAAGGGTTTTACAAGAGGATTGGAAATTGATTACGTCGATAAACAAGGAAACATCACGCCTGTTGAAATAAATGCCACAGTCATCGACAGCAAGGATGAAAGACAAATAATGGCTTTAATCCGCGACATCACGGAGCGTAAGAAGGCAGAGGAGGCGCTGCGGGAGAGCGAGGAGAAATTCAGGGAATTATTCGAAAATATCAGCAGCGGAGCAGCGGTTTACGAGGCGAGAGGTAATGGTAAAGATTTTATCTTCAAAAATTTCAACAAGGCAGGCGAGAGGATTGAGAACATAAAGAGAGAAAAGCTGATTGGTAAAAGTGTTGTCGAAGTGTTTCCCAAAATCAAAGAATTCGGATTTTTCGATGTTCTCAAAAGGGTGTGGAAAACGGGAAAGTCGGAACATTATCCGATTTCTATATATAAGGATGAAAGGATTGCCAGCTGGCGGGAAAACTATGTCTATAAACTTCCTTCGGGTGAAATTGTTGCGGCGTATGACGACATCACGGAGCGGAAGAAGGCAGAGGAGCAGCTTATTGAGTATCAGGGCCGGCTTAAGAGTTTAGCTTCTCAGCTGACGGTGGCGGAGGAGCGAGAAAAGCAGCGGATAGCTATGTGGCTTCACGACCGCCTCAGCCAATCATTGGTAAGCTCCAAGCTAAGATTGGAGACAGCAGACGCTTCGGCGGATTCGGCTGAGGTTGCCAAGGTGTTGAAGGAGACCTGTGAGATGTTAGGGGAGGCGATTGAAGAGGTCAGGGCGTTGACATTTGAGCTGAGCTCACCCATTCTGCATGAGCTGGGTTTTGAGACGGCTGTGAAGGATTGGCTCAGCGAACAAATCCAACAAAAACATAGTATAGAAACAGAGTTCGAAGACGACGGTAAGTCCAAGGTTATGGATGATGATATTCGTACGGTTTTATTCCGCGATGTTCGAGAGTTGCTTATGAATGTTGTAAAGCATTCGCAAGCCGGGAAAGTAAAAGTTTCCATCCGCAAAGCAGATAAGCATATAACGGTCAGCGTTGAAGATGACGGATGCGGATTCGATTTGGAGAAAATCAACGGGACGGCAACAGGAAAAGCCGGGTTCGGACTCTTCAGCATACAAGAACGATTGAAAGAGTTAGGAGGTCATCTGGATATAAAATCCAGACGCGGCAAGGGGACATTCGTTACGCTGAGCGCACCGCTAAAACAATAAAGCGGAATGTTGAATTTGAAGGATATAGAAATGAAGATTTTAATTGCCGAGGACCACGGGGTTGTCCGGGAAGGTTTGAAGACGTTAATTGAGCAGCAGGCGGAGATGGAAGTTGTTGGTGAAGCTGAGGACGGCGTGCTGGTGGCCCGGCTTGCCAAAGAACTTTTGCCTGATGTAGTGATTATGGACATCGCTATGCCGAATCTGAACGGTATCCAGGCGACACGGCTTATTCTTCACGAAAATCCTGATATTCGTGTCATAGCTTTATCGATGTATTCGAACAAACGTTTTGTATTAGAAATGTTTGAGGCGGGGGCTTTAGGATATGTTCTGAAATCCTGTCTTTTTGACGAGCTTCTCAAGGCAATCTATACGGTCGCCAAAGGAGAGCATTATGTAAGTTCCCAAATAACCGGTATTCTGATAGAGGAGTATATTTCCAAATCCGGCAAGTCAGAAGCCGGTGGTTTACGCAAACTTACGGACCGTGAACAGCAAGTGTTTCAGCTTCTGGCAGAGGGGTTATTGGTAAAACAGATTGCTTTACGTCTGAGTATAAGCCCGAAGACGGTGGATGCGAATCGTCGTAGGATTATGAATAAACTTGGTATTTCGAGCGTTGCGGAGCTGACTAAATATGCCATCCGTGAGGGTCTGACATCGCTGGAATTCTAAGTCGTCTTCCAAAGAGCAGTATCATCCTTTGGGTGCAGCCGGATGCGGTTTTTTACACAAAAAAAGCCGTCGGGAAGCTATGCCAAGGAAAAAGAGGGCTAATCCAAGGTTTTATCGGGCGTTGGACAAGGGTATTCCTAACGCCAAATGTGATTTTTCCTAATGCAGATATAGGACTTTCCCATCCACAACTTTTACCGATGTGGTCGATTAATACAGCAAGCAAGCTATTTATCAGGTGGTGACATATTATGGACAATAAGTTGCCAGAGGTCAGCTCATCTGTCGGCGGCTTGTTATGGAGAACAAGCCGCTGACTGGTTTAAGTGTTTTTGAATTGCCCTGGAAGCCCGGTTAAAAAGATAAGAAGGAAAACCAGGGCTTTGATGAATTGAAAATGATGCGAGTTCATTTACGGTATAACCAGTGAATAAATCGGGGACAAAATGAAAGAATACGGGTTTTAAATGTATGGGTTTGCGTCCAGAAGTTTGTCGGAAGTTCCGGTAGATATTGATGGTTACACTACCAAGGTGGATAAGTGTCTTATACTTCAATACCACAGGGTTGCGCTTTTATGTCATGACCCTTTTCAATTAGTGGTTGAGCCATATCACTTTGAAGAGCAGATGGAATATCTAGCGGAGACTTTCAATGTTATCTCAATCGATGAGATGAAGGAGCACCTGGAGAAAGGTGCGCCTTTCCGGGATAAAACCGTCATAGTGACATTTGACGGCGGTTTCAGTGATGTTCTTTACACGGCCAAAGATGTTCTTGAGCGATATAAGATTCCCGCTGTGGTATTTACCGCCTCAGCCAACATTACAGAAGGCGGTCAATTCTGGTGGCAGGAGCTTGAGGACCTTCTTATTGCAAACGAAGCCGACGGATACCTGGAATTAATGATAGAGGGTCGATTTCATAAGTGGCCGGCAAGGACGCATTTCGAGAAGTTTCGTGCCTATGAGGATTTGTATTCGATTTTGTCGAAGAAGACACCGTCTGAGCAGAAAGAAATTATCGAGGCAATTGCCCAAAGCCGAGAGCTGCGAGCAGCGGAGCTTGATAATCACAGGACAATGGACGCTGATGAGCTGAAGTCGCTCGATGAGAGTGGATTGATTACAATCGGCGGGCATACGCACAACTATGTAAACCTGTCCGCCCTGCCCAAATGGCAGCAGAACGAGGAAGTACTGAAAAACAAGAATGTCTTAGAGGAAGTGCTGGGTCATAGTATTGAATATTTTTCTTATCCACTTGGCAGCGGTGACAAGTGCACTTCGGAGATTAACTGTATCCTGGAGAACAGTGGATTCAGCTTAGCGTGCGGTAATTCTTACGGCATGGTCAACGTGGCAGAGGGAACAAACCGTTATGAGTTACCAAGGGTCAAGGTTGGAAACTGGAATCCGTTCGCATACTACAGATTTTTAAGGAGATTTTTTAATTAAGCTTAACCTGCCACATATATACGCTCGGCATATAAATGCCCTTAAGTATGTATTTAAGATATTTTCTAACCGCTGTATGGAAGATTAGTATGGCGTTTTAAGGATTGGTTATTATTGTCCACGTAGAAGCAATAAGAATCTTCGAAAGATAGGGAAATAATTATGGGGATAAAAATACTGGTTGCTGACGACCATGCGATGGTGCGTGAGTCTATCTGTTTTTTACTGAGTAACGAGGTTGGTCTGGAGATTGCCGGAGAAGCGGAAGATGGTCGAAGCGCTGTAAAGCTTTCTCTGGAGTTAAAGCCGGATATTGTCATTATGGACATTGCAATGCCCATTCTAAACGGTATCGAGGCCACACGTCAGATAATTCACGACATGCCCAATGTCAAGGTGATAGCTTTGTCCGTCCATACAGACAGGCGTTATGTGCGTGAAATGCTTAAAGCGGGCGCTGTAGGTTATGTGCCCAAGCATTGTGCTTTCCAGGAGCTTGTCAATGCCATACGGAGCGTGTCTTCAAACCATACATACCTTAGCTCCGAGATAAGTGGAATAGTTGTAGAGGGATACCTTCACGGCACGTCTGAAGAAGAAGGTTCAGCCTATTCGATATTAACGCCGAGAGAGCGAGAAGTACTGCAATTAATTGCAGAGGGCAAGTCAACGAAAATAATAGCCAGGGAATTATTTTTGAGCTGCAAAACTATTGAATGGCATAGAAGTCAGCTTATGAGTAAATTAGGCGTTCAAAGTGTGGCTGAGCTTGTTAAGTATGCTATAAGGGAGGGATTAACCGGCGCTTATTTATAAAAGATATACTCCTACCCATTGTCAAGGTTCGTCCCTTAACACTAATCTTTATCAGCTATACTTATGTTCGATATCAAATGGCTTGTCCCTTCCAAAATAGTAAATTTTGCCATTAATATTCTTGCAATATCGACCCGCAGGATGTAAAGTAAGCGGGAAGTTTTTTGGGTAAGCTTGCTTTGTAGTCTTAGAATTGCTCACAAATGATGCTTTTCATAACAACCCAAAACATACAACAGTGATACCGTAACGATATTAATACGGCAGTTTATGGTTGTAGTCAGGGCATCTGATAAGGCAACGAAAAGAGCTAAAGCCCTTCGCAATAAAGAACTGGGTCGGTGCCCGAGTGGCTAAAGGGGACGGGCTGTAAACCCGTTGACGTGAGTCTTCGTTGGTTCGAATCCAACCCGGCCCATTCTTCTTTTGGGGGTTGTCAGGCGGTGACATTAAATTAGAACTATTGTCTAATTTTTCGTTTAACAAGGCCTTAAGTAAATGGTTCCTTGTGCCGTCAACAGTTTTGTAATTGACATACCAGCACCTGGACTTTTTCTGGAGCCGCTTTCCGTTACTATCTTTTACTGTATATTGCTGTTTGAATATGCTTGCCATAATATCACCTTGCCTTTTTAAGTTCTCCTTCATTTATCTAAACCTGTTATGTGAAGCTTAATATACTTTTCCATTCCCTTAACGACTTCATCTTTTAATTCGGCAGGGCTTTGTGCTACCCACACGGTGAAATTGTAAAAGCTCTGCGTATCTACTTTAAGCCACTTTTTATTTTTACATAGAAACACAAACAGCGTCGTAATTGCAATCCTCTTGTTGCTATTTTGGAAAGGATGGTTCTTAATCATAAGGTACAAAAGCATGCTTGCTTTAGAAATCATCGATGGGTATAAGGACTTGCCCGAAAACTTCTGAAAAGGTATAATCAAACAGCTTTCAAGTCTATTAGGAAAACGTGTTGAGAAATCAGGTATTGGCTCATCAAATTCAAGATGCTCTCTTGCAAGCCGAAAGGCAAGATAGTTAACTTCCTCTACATTTAGAACTTGCATTACTCTTTACCTAATTTCTTTAACACTTCTCCATACTCCCGAACCGTTTTCCTTACAGCAGCATCAATCTGCCTTTTCCCTTTGGCACTAATTCCCTTACCCAGAATGTAAGTTATATCACGGTCAGAAATTGCATAATTCCTGCCTATCTTAGTGGCTGCTATTTTCCCGCTCTTAACATCTCTGTAAACAGCAATACGGCTCTTGCCTAACAATTTGGCTAATTGTGGTATTGTGATATATTTCGCCCTAACCATATATAACTCCGCAACTTATGAATGTTAACTACAACTTACTTAGTTAACTTACGTTAACTAACATTATATAAGTTAACATAGATTTCGGCTAACTCAAGCATAAAATCCAACTTTTTTTAATTTTTTCAGTTAGCAACATACCTGTATCTGGAAGTCTTTTTCGTTGTTAAGATATACGCCCAGACTATTATTTCCAAGCGTTGTTGGCAACAACCTTGAAGCCATCAATCTCAACGTTACCCTTTCCTTCCTCTGCGCGGGCAAAGACGGTAACCTTCTCTTCCCCTTCCGGCGTTTGTATCCCAAGAAAGTCAGTTCTCCGAAATTACATACGCATCTGCCCAATTACCCAGAACATCATCTCCATCAAAAACCAGCATCAGACAATGAACGTCCTCAAGCTCTACCTCGACCTCCCTGGCAAGTGAATCCTTCGTCATTTCACCACTGTCCCAGAGCACCTTGTTGGCAAAAAAGTCTTCGTTGAAAACACGGAATCGACCTACATCTTCGCCATGATAAGATTCATCAATTGAGACAACTGCCCGGAAATAATCGGCTCGGCCGTTAATCTTGAACATAAAGGCAGATTTGCCTTTACAGCCAAACCCTTTCTCGAACATCTTGCCGCCGACCCTAATCGGCTCTCCGTTAACCGAAGCATCGTAAACCGGTGCGTTCTCTGCCTTCCAACTGTAATACAGGTCACTAAGGTAAGTCTTACCTTTGCGGGTGACAGTGTATTTCTCAAGTGGCATCGGTAAGGGTCCGGGCAGAGGCGGCCCAAGCCTGCCCACCTTAATCATCCTGTGCTCATGATGACCGAGGTTATGAGCTGTAAAGCAATCACTAAATTCTCCCAGATATTTACGGGCCCAAAGATCACGTACCGGTTGCGTTCCCAAAAGACCGATCTTGTCCCATGACACTTCAATGTCTGTCTTTTTCTCTCCCTTGTTCAGCAGCAACACGGCCGTCGTTCCATCTGAGAGCGGCTTGTTATAAACCTCAGAGTCTCCATCATCGTAAACTTTGTATCCCTGAATCCCGCGTTTGTCCTGATTGACTGCGATAAGCTCAGGTGCGGTCAAGATATCCCTCACCTCGTCGCTCATCCTCGTCAGGTCGTTGCCGGCCATCAGCGGTGCCGCGAGAATGCACCACAGACTGAAGTGAGCCCGGTCGGCAACGCCTTCGCGGTTCTCTTCTTGCCGTCCCAGATTTCCCACCTGCAGCATGTCCGGATCGTTCCAGTGACCCGGCCCGGCAAACTGCCACAACCCGTTAAACGCCGGATGAATCGCCGCATCACCGCCCGAAGTCTCCGCACACGCATAAATTGAATCCATAAACGGGTAAATATCATTTGATGTACGCCACAACTGGGCTGATCTCTTTGAGTCCCACACCCAGGCAGCATTGCCAAAATCTGAAATGCTTAAAACCATAGGCCTGCCTGCAGCGTTGATATACTTACGAAAAATAGCATAATCTTCCGAACTCATCCTCCCATTACCCTCTGCAAAGCAACTGTCCATCTTGATGTAGTCCACACCCCACGAAGCAAACGTCTCCATATCGATTCTCTCATGCTCAAAACTTCCCGGCAACTGTTGGCATGTCATTACTCCGCGGTCCTCATAGATACCGTACTTCAGAGACTTGCTGTGAATATAGTCCCCAATAGCTTTCATCCCATCAGGAAACTTATTGGCATCTGCCACCAGCGATTCATTCTCGTCACGCTCCGCCGCCATCCATCCGTCATCAAGAACCAGGTATTTATAGCCGGCATCACGCATACCGGAACTTACCATCGCATCAGCAATCGCCTTTATCTTCTCCTCGTTAATATCCGCCCCGAATGCATTCCAACTGTTCCAGCCCATCGGCGGTGTCGCAGCAAGGCCTGCATATATGTTTGGGGTGATCTCATCGATGTTTGTTCCATTGAGTGCCTCCGCCAGAGCGTAGCCAATTAGCGAATAGGTGGTGGCCGAGCCGTTGTAGTGACAGTACCAATGCCCGCCCAATCGCTCGTACTCGGCCTGCAACTCCTGGGTCGGCAGATCATTCTCGTCCTTGATACCTTTCTCCTGCTTCTCATTCCAGTAGGCATCGCTCATACGACGAAGCTCCTGCAGCCGACTGTCCCAGAAATCCTCGGTGGGCACAAAAGTCACATTTTTTAGCGACTTGTCGGATGCTGCGGCTCTCTGTGCTTTACGGAAAGCCATCATAGCGCGTGCTTCATGGTCATCCTCATTCTCGGCCCTCTTTTCCATCTCGTGTCCGCCGATACCCAGCTCGCCGATCACGATGGGCATTCCCGGTGCATTCAGGTCCTTACGCAAATCGTGGAACATCGCCGCCAGTGTTCGAGGATAGCTACGAATAATTCCCAGGCCGATAGGTTTTTCATCAATACGCACATGCCACTGGCAAAAATCGTTCCAGCCCTGAAACCACACCATCCCGGCAATCTCGTAACCCTGTCCCTGGTAGCCGGGCACCACATCATCGAGGTTGGCCAGACAATCCTTGACCTCCGAAACCATCTTACGATAATAAGTCCCTATCTCACGATTGTTATTGTCAGCCCGTTCCCTCTCAAGGAACACCGCTACATCTCCGGTAGGCTCACCCGCACTCGGCGAACGAAAATCGCAATACACATCCTTCCCGCCCCAGGCAATCTTAATCAGCAGCACCGGCTCATCATACTTTTCGCCCATAATCGTGCCGAACATCAGCTCGGGTCCGATCTCGTGTTCCTCACACCCCCAGCCGACAGTAAGCGGACCGTTCCTCTTTTTTCTGTGCTCAGCCTGATACGAGATGGTTACATCGTCACGAACCCGCCAGGAACCGTCGGCATTCTTGAGCCTCTTGAGCAGCCAACCATATCTCTGATGGTCACCGAGATGATCGAGGCTTCGGAGCTGGCCGTGCCCTTCCATGTTAGACTGTCCGGCCAGGATGAATACCTTTACCTTTTTCTCAGCCGCCTGAATCTGAAACGCAAGGCCGAGAAACAAAACAGCAAAAACCAATGCTTTAACCAATTGACATTTTTTCATTGTCATCTACTTATTCTATGCTAATCATTAGGTTGCCGAGCCACTAATGTATAAACTCAGGTTACTGTTTCCGAACGTTGTTGGCAACAACCTTGAAGCCATCAATCTCAACGTTACCCCTTCCTTCCTCTGCGCGGGCAAAGACGGTAACTTTTTCTTTGCCTTCCGACACACAGAACACGACGCCGTGGGTTTCCCACTCGCCGTTGCTTTGCACCTCCGAGGAAAACTCACGCTCACCAATAACACCTATAATCACACTGCGACCCTGTGTTCTCAGGTCAACCTTCAAGGAATAGTTCCCGGGCTTGATTTCTATGGTTTGCTTGACACTGGCTTTGTCTATTATCTTTACCCTTCGGCCAATATCATGCACGATTTTGATATCTCCCTCGGTTCGCCAACCTCTCAAATCTCCGCTATCAAATCCTGAATTCATTATGCTGCAGTCAGCCAGATGACGGTAGTTCTTCTCTGTCAGTTTCTTGCCTACACGCAGTTTGGCTGACTTAATCTTATCAAATCCATGGCAGGAAAAGTAAGAATCCAAGTCCACTATCTTGTCATCTCCTAACTCTAAGATATCTTTCCTTTTCACCTCGGGCGCCACCGCCTTGATGCTAATCCTGTTGATTTGGCCGAAATTGATATACTCTGTTAAATCAAAAGCATACCCCTGCACTCTTTTGCCGTTAACGAAGACCTCGATAGGCTCATCAGAGCGCAGCCGGTAATCCAGCGACAGGGCACAGCTACCTATAGCGTAAAGGGAATGGGTATCCCAGTGGAGTATCAAACGCACCTTCCGTCCCTTCATCTCAAGGGGCACATTTACCTTAGCATCGAAGATTCTGTAATCCCCATCCTGCCTGAACTCGGAGAACTGCACGGCAATCTCATCATAAGGGTCAACATAGCTGTAAATTTTTCCTTTATCACCGCTGAATTGTGCCATCTGAACGAAGGCACGGCTGCTTTCGAGCGGGGCCTCAAACAATATATCCTTACCACTGCTGTAATACGGCAAGGTGGAACTAATGATTCCATTTGTGACGGGTGATGCTATCTTTGGGCTCATCCCCACGAACTTCACCGTTTCCAGCGCCGATGGCATAACCTCCATTTTGGAGTCCCAACTGTATTCGTTTCCCTGTTCCATACCATCGAACCGTATCTTTACCGCTTTACCTTCATCGAAACCGAGCTTAACCTCCGCAACAACCTTCTTGCTTCTTACATTCCAGAGCCGCATGGCGGGCTGTCCACCAGTAGTTTCATTAGCGTAAAAAGCAGACAGCAAAACATCTCCGTCCCTTACACTCACAAAACTTTTCTCGCTCTCAAGCAAGCCATTATGATGCTCTTCCCGCTTTACAAGAGCCGGAAGGTAATAGTCCTGAACTGCCCTGTTGATAAGGTATTCGTCGGTTGTCTTTTCAGGCCAGAGTGCAAGGTATTGCTTTATCGTACCGTTCTGGCCAAAACTTGTGTTCAGTCTTAGCATCCCCGGAACCCACCGCACAGTCGTCTGGCCAAGCTGCACTGCCAGCGCCGCATCCTTCTGTTCCTTCTCATCGTTGTAGTAGGGCAACCTGTTTATTTGACGTTGGAATACCGACCACTTATTGAGCGGCTGGGGCTGGAGATTTCGATTCCTGAGGCACCAACCGTGCATGCCCTTATGCATCAGGGTAAAGCCCCTGTTCCCACCCGAGTAATTAATCCAGGTGTTAGAAAAGTATATGTTCCTCTGTTCACGCAGGACATCAGCTATGGTGTCGCACTTGGCCTTACCTTCAAATGCGGGCATAAACTGCAGCCACAACCTCTCTTTCCTGGGGGCTTTCGACATCTCAAGCACATCACCCGTTTCATTCTTTGAGCGCAACTCAACCATTATGTCTATTCGCTCGATATCATCGTATATCGTGTAATGGATATCTTCGAATCCCAGCTTCGATTCATAGCTTGATTTAACAATCACCTTTTCAGGACCGCTTTCCACCACCGTCCAGCCAACAGGTTTGTAACGTGCAGCCCCTCCTATGGTATCCACAAATCTCAAGGCAGGTGTTTTGCCTTCATCTGCGCCTAAAATTAACTTCCCGTCCTGTAGTTTGCTGTAAACAGCCAGAAGCTGACCGTCGCCCTGGAATTTCATCTTCACATATCTATTCTCGATAATGCCTTCTTCGCTATTCACGGACAAACCGGTGGCGGTGCCAGCCCCATCAGCTTCTGCCGCGTACCGTAGTTGATAAACACTGTAACCCAATCCAGGAAGGTCATTAGCGTAGAACACCATCCGGGCACTCTTTAAGCTGCCGTTGTCGTACTTGTCAATTCTACTAAGCTGCACCGGCACATACTTGCCGCCCTCGTCAAAAAGCTTCAGCCCCTGAGCTGCACCTTCCGCAAATGACAACTCGGTTTCCACCAGGCGGGAGGCAGTGTGCCCAAGAGGGTTAAAGACAATAAGTGCTTCTCCCTTTCCCTCGAGCTTCGCCGTCGTATTCACTTGAGCGGCGATAAAAGCGAGACTCTTTTTCTCTATGTCACTCGCCAGCTTTTCAGCCGCTTGACGCAGATACTTCGCCGCTTCCCAATCCGAGGCACCAACTTCCGAAGCATAACACTCACTGCCGCAGTACATAATGTCGTGATTCTGTGTGGCCAACAGATATTTCCAGCAAGCCCTCAGTTGGGAAGAATAATTATTGCCCCCCAAAATCGCAGACAGCGCCGCCAACCTCTCAGCGATTAGAAGCTTGTTTTCAACGAGACAATTTGTTATCGAAGCCATGTTGCCGTAAGAATCAGTATAATCCGCAGCGTTGAAATAGAATTTATCTTCATCGGGATTAAACTTCTCATTCGGATTCTGACCGAACTTTTCGATGAACTGCGTCAGGGTGTATTTGGAAGGTTGAATGTCGAGAGCGTCCGGTGCAGCTATCCTCAGGCCGGGATACCGGCTCAGAGTCCTGACTCTGGAGCCGTCGTTCGCCTCCATCCACCTGATGCCGCCAAACTCGTCGTTGACTCTGCCGCATATTGGCAGGTGGTTCTCATAAGTAGCATTCTCGATACCAACGTTTCTAAGAAACATCGGCGCCTGGGGGTAGATAAAAAACTCCTGGTAGGCATAGGTCTTTACATAAAGACCAATCGCTTCTCTGATAGCCCTTTTCCCCATGACGAGCTGTCTTATCTGGGATTCAAGACCTATCTGGTAGGGAAGCGGTCCGCCGTACGTGCCGCCCACCACGTCCCAGGCACCTGATTTAACTGCCTGCCTGATCCTTTCGGTAACATCTGGATAACATTTATTGAAAAAATCCCACGAAACACCATCATATTCGAAACAATACTTGCTCTTCTCCGGGTCTGATATCGCCTTGTTCGCCACCTCCTTTAATACGCTGGCAACATGCTCCGAGCCCCCCATCCAACCCCACCAGCCGAGAGCAATCTCATAGCCGTGACTACAGGAGATGACACGCTCCTCTTCTTCACACTCAGCTTTCACAGGCAGAAATGCTGCTACGGCTATGATTATTAATGTCAAATGTTTCATTGGCTTCTCCTAAATTGAACCTGCCTTACAGGCCGTTTTCGCTATATATTGCCTCAAAAATCCCCACCATTGCCCTCACATCCGAATTACCTCCACCAACGCTTTCGACCGCTGCTCACACAGCCATGGCAAGAAGCTGGTTCTGTCCGAGATTTCTCATTTGAACGCTTTTCTTCTAATGTCTGCTCTTTTTGCGGTCATTCAACCAATGATTATTCTTCCTGCATATACGGATAACGGAAGTTCCTCGGTGGCAGGAATGTTTCCTTTATGGTTCTCGGCGAGACCCATCGCTCGAGGTTAAGCCAGCTTCCGGCCTTGTCGTTTGTTCCCGATGCACGAGAGCCACCGAACGGCTGCTGACCTACAACCGCACCCGTGGGTTTATCGTTGACATAAAAATTACCAGCCGCATGACGCAGCGCCTCCATCGCCTTGACAACAGCACCGCGGTCAAGAGCAAATATCGAACCGGTCAAGGCATAGGGAGATGTCGTATTACATAATTCGAGCGTCTCGTCATATTCGCCTTCCGGATAAACATATATCGTCAGCACCGGCCCGAATATCTCTTCGACCATCAGCTTCGACTTCGGGTTCTCGCTTACCACGATGGTCGGTTCGATAAAGTAGCCGGTTGAGTCGTCATATCCGCCGCCGCAGATAATTTTCATATCCGTCGATTTCCTGGCAACTTCGATGTATTTGGTTATCTTATCAAATGATTTTTTGTCAATAACCGCACCCATAAAGTTCTTAAAGTCCATTATATCACCCATCTTTAGCTGGGCTGTCTCTGCCAGCAATCGCTCTTTGACCTGCGGCCAAATGGAATCGGGAATATATGTGCGTGCAGCAGCCGAGCATTTCTGACCCTGATATTCGAATGCACCTCGCACTAATGCTGTTACGAGTACCTCAATGTCACAGCTCGTGTGTGCGAATATGAAGTTCTTTCCGCCGGTTTCTCCAACGATTCGAGGATACGAAACATACTTTCGAATATCTGAGCCGACCCTGAGCCATATCGTCGAAAAGACGTATGTGCTGCCCGTAAAGTGAATCCCGCCTAATCGGACATCGTCCAGAGCGGGAGGCCCTACAACAGGCCCGGGTCCCGGAATCATATTTATAACGCCCGGCGGCATGCCCGCCTCCTCCAGAACCTTCATAATAAAGTATGCCGGCAATACCGATGCAGAGGCCGGCTTCCACACTACCGTGTTACCCATCAGCGCCGGCGCCGTCGGAAGATTACCGGCAATTGACGTAAAGTTAAAAGGAGTCAAGGCAAGCACATAGCCGTCCAGCGGACGATGCTCCATATAATTGAGCACGCCGGGCGTGGACGTTGGCTGGTCGCCGTAAACCTCCTCCATAAAATGAGGATTGAACCGCCAGAAATCTATCAGCTCACAGGCAGAGTCAATCTCCGCCTGGTTAGACGTCTTGCTCATATTCAGCATCGTAGCCGCATTGAGCAGCATCCGGTATTTGCCCGCCAGAAGGTCCGCCGCCTTCAGCAGCACGACCGCCCTCGATTCCCACGGCATCTCACCCCATTCCTTCTTGGTCTTCTGGGCTGCATCGACCGCCTTTGTAACAAACGATTCATCCGCCTGATGATACCTGCCCAAAAGATGCTGATGGTCGTGCGGACAGCGAATGTCCGCAAGGTTGCCGTTACGCACTTCTTCTCCGCCGATTATCATCGGCACTTCCACCTCTTCGCCTAACATCTCTTTCAGCTTAGTTTTTAATTGCGAACGCTCCGGACTGCCCGGTGCATATTGCAAACATGGCTCATTACACGGCTGAGGAATACGAAATATACCGTTAAACATAACTGCCTCCTTTTTACACTGTGCATTTTAAATTTTAACGACAACGAAAAAAAGCATTGTCTCTCATTTCTCGCTAACAGTCAATAATCAATATCGAGAGCTCCCGGCAACACTATTTGCGATAGGACTGCGCACGATGTGACCGGCATCAATTATAATTCTCTTCAAAACAATTGTTCCCTCCTTTTTCCTTTAAGAGCTTCCCGGTAACAAGCAGCTCCATCTCCTCCCGGTTCTGGTTGACATATCCAGAATAGAAAATATGGAGCGACCAGGCCAACCGCATGCTCGCAAGAGATTGAACGGGCATTGAAGAAGCAACCTGGAAGGACCAAAAACAGAACATCCTAAATAAATTTCCAAAATTGCCGTAAAAATACTTAATTTCCTTGTATTTCTCCCTTCTTATGACGATAAATCATTAAAAAATAAACCAAAAATTTCCTGCAAGATAGAATCGTAAAGGAATCTTCCGGCAAAATATATGAAACTTGACCCAAACAAAATGAAAGATTGGCAAATAGCCCAGGCCGCCGAAAAAAATATGAAACCCGTGTACCAGCTTGGCGAAATACTCGGGCTCAAAAAAAATGAAATCCTCCCTATGGGACAACATCTCGCCAGAGTGGATTACAACCGCGCTATAAACCGGCTTAACAAACACAGTTCCCGGGCAAAATATATCGACATCACATCTATCACCCCTACACCGCTCGGCGAAGGAAAAACCACTACTACGATAGGCCTGATGCAGGGGCTCGGAAAACTGGGGAAGAAAGTAACCGGAGCAATACGGCAGCCAAGTTCCGGGCCGACTTTCAACATAAAAGGTTCTGCCGCCGGCGGCGGATTGTCACAATGTATCCCCTTTGTCCCGCTGGCCATACGACTGACCGGTGACATAGACCACATAACAAACGCCCACAATCTGGCGATGGTTGCCCTTACCGCCAGAATGCAGCACGAAAGAAATTACGACGACCAGCGACTCGCAAAAAGCAATTTAAAAAGATTGGATATCGACCCTAAGAAAGTCCATTTTAAATGGGTAATGGACTTCTGTGCACAAGCCCTGCGAAATATAACCATTGGAAAAGGCACTAAAATGGACGGCTTCAAAATGAACTCCGGATTTATCATCTCCGCCGCCAGCGAGCTTATGGCGATACTCGCCGTCACCAAGAACTTAAAGGACATGCGTCAAAGAATTGCAAACATCGTCCTTGCTTCCGATAAATCCGGCAACGACATAACAACCGCAGATTTGGAAATCGACGGAGCTATGACCGCCTGGATGACAGAAACCTTAAACCCAACTATACTTCAAACCATAGAAGGTCAACCGATTTTCGTACACGCAGGCCCCTTTGCCAACATTGCCATCGGACAAAGTTCAATCATAGCCGACCTCCTGGGGACAAAACTCGCCGATTACCACATCACAGAAAGCGGCTTCGGAAGTGACATCGGATACGAAAAATTCTGGAACCTGAAGTGCCCCCTGTCCGGCTTAAAACCGGATGCGGTGGTTATTGTCGCTACCATAAGAGCTCTGAAAATGCACGGCGGTGGACCACCCGTAAAACCGGGAGCTCCTTTGAGCGAAGAATATACAAAAGAACACCTCGAATTACTTGAAGCTGGATGTGAAAACTTAATCGCACATATCGATATCGTAAAAAAAAGCGGTATAAAACCCGTAGTCTGTATCAACAAATTCTCCAACGATACAAAAGCGGAAATCGATTTGGTCGAAAAAATCGCACGGCAAAACGGTGCCGCAGCAGTAAGCTCAAAACATTGGCTCAAAGGAGGAAAAGGTGCTCGAAAATTAGCGGAAGTTGTCGAAGCCGCCTGCAATGATGAAAATAATTTCAAACCGCTATATGATAAAACCATACCGTTAAGAAAAAGAATCAAGCTAATCGCAAAGAATGTCTATGGTGCAAAGGACGTTACCTACACCCCCAAAGCACTGGAAAAAGCTAAAAAGCTCGAAGCCCAAGGTCTCTCCAAAAAATTCGGCACCTGTATGCTGAAAACAAGACTGTCGCTCTCACACGACCCGCAAATAAAAGGAAGACCCAGGAACTGGACTCTGCCCATCAGTGACTTGCTTATCTACAAAGGAGCGGAACTAATCGTCCCGGTCACCAGCAAAGTAAAACTTATGCCCGGCACCGCTTCAAACCCCGCATTCAGGCAAATTAACGTTGATGTCGAGACAGGAAAAGTAACCGGCTTGTTTTAAGCCGCACCAGGCCATTCTTAATATAAACCAAACAATCAATACCACATAAGCTGTATTCCCATCCGCCTGCCCGCACAGCCGCATATATTTTGATTTGCAAAAATCTTCCGTTTGTTTATACTCATTTTTTCCAGGATTACGAAACAATTTCAATAGGGAGAAAAACCAAATGACAGCAAGAATTATCGATGGAAAGCAAATCGCAACGCAGATGCGGCGGGAAATAAAAGAACAAACAGAACAACTCAAACAAAAAGGCATCATCCCCGGCCTGGGTGTTATCATCGCAGGTGATGACCCCGCCTCCCAATCCTATGTAAGAGCTAAAACAAAGGCCTGCGATAAAGCGGGCATCTATTCCGTCGATGAACATCTCTCTGCCGATGTCTCCCAGGAGAAACTGATTTCTCTGATAAACAGTATGAACAGCAACCCGAAAATTCACGGCATCTTAGTCCAGCTCCCCCTGCCCGACCACATCGACGAATCAGAAGTCCTACTTACCATCAATCCTGAAAAAGACGTTGACGGCTTTCATCCGACCAACTTAGGCAAAATGCTGACAGGCCAAAAAGCCCCCCTGTCCTGCACGCCGCACGGCATAATCCAACTGCTCCAGAAAACCGGCATCCAAATAGAAGGTGCTGAAGTCGTCATCGTGGGAAGGAGCAACATCGTCGGAAAACCACTCGCAAATATGCTCATCCAGAAAAACGACACAGGCAACGCCACCGTCACCATCTGCCATACCAGAACAAAAAATCTTGCTGAGCATACCCGAAGAGCAGATATTATCGTGGCGGCGGCAGGCAGAGCAAATACCATAACAGCGGATATGATAAAAGAAGGAGCAGCCGTTATCGACGTCGGGGTAAATCGCATCGATGACGCCACAAAGAAAAAAGGTTACCGGCTGGTAGGCGATGTCGATTTCGAAAATGTAAAGGAAAAAGCTGCTTTTATAACTCCCGTCCCCGGCGGCGTAGGGCCTATGACCATTACAATGCTTTTATACAACGTCCTCGAAGCTGCAAAAAACACTGCGGCAAAATCATAGCTCCGCCCACACAACCTATATCACCGACAGAGATGTAATTGAACAAGCACAAACTTATGACGCTCCCGAATACCTGCTCTACGATGGGCACGGCTCGACAAGGCAGATACTGGACTCCACCGGCATTACCGATGTCCATAATTACGATGCTTACGGCGTATCGCTCGGCTATGATGCTGCTGTAACACCTAAGACCAACCTGCGCTACGCAGGCGAATACTTTGATGAGAACATCTCGAATTACTACAACCGCTCTCGATGGTACAGCCCGGCCACCGGCCGATTCAACAGAACCGACCCCTTCTCCGGCAACACTTCCGATCCGCAATCCCTGCACAAATACCTCTACTGCCACTCTAATCCGGTGAATGGAATTGATCCGACTGGGAAATTTACTATTCCAAGTTTAATGACTACTATGTCGAATATAGGCACCATTCTGAGCATAACTGCTCCGGTCTGGACCCCATTGGCGAGTCAAGCTGCTTGGTACCTAATGCCTTCGCAATATCGAAGGAAATTGGAAAATATTGAAAAAGCTTTACCAGACGCCTTTTTGATGGGAGGTGCATTTAATATTGGAGGAAGGGCTTTTTCGTCAGGGTTACCTTTTGACTTTAGCTTCAATTTAGAAGGACTTGTTTCACCATGGACAGGCAAAGCTGCTGCATTTGCTTCAGGTAATGTTGGTACTTCTTTTGGAGGTGGAGCACATGCTGGGGCATCCCTGTATGCCGGTCTTGCATGGGCCAAAAACTCTGCAAATTACAGGGGACCTTGTGCGACCGCTTCAATTTCTTTTAAAGCTGTTCCTATAGAAATAAGAGGCAAGATAATGAATACATTGCATTTGATTGCGTCGCAAGTTACAATAGCTGAGTATGCTTCTGGAGCCTCTAGTGATATGGTGAAATATGAAGTACATAAATTGATTCAGAAGAAAAACAACGCCCTGAGTCAATTGGCTAGTAGTGGATCTAGTAGTCTAACATTTGGGCTCTCTTGGTGGCCAAATGGTGCATTTTCAATCAGTTTGGGTAAGGGATTAAGTGTGGGTGATACTGGCTCAAGATTTAGGGTTGGTATTGGATGGACATCTGAGATATGGCCAAGAGAAACTGGCGGAACTAGATTTAGGTAATTTTGATAAATAGGTGTGATTCTATGAGTGAAATCTCTTAGAATCACACCCATAATTTTATAGGATAAAGTGCTTTACGCCATCGCGGGTTATACTATATAATATTCGCATCCTAATTGTGAAAGGGAGTAAAGCATGAGTAAAAAAGGAATGGCTCATATTGTTGGTTTAATAATAATCCTGATTCTTTCGATTCCATGCGGCTTTTTAGTATTTCGCTACTTTGGATGGCCGGCATTTTTTCTTCCCATATCGATAATATTTGTGGTGTGTTTTGCACTTCTTGGGGATAAAATGGGGTTAAAGCTCCTTATCCCTATCGGTGTTGTAAAAAAACTCAGGCTATTAATGTTTGCCTATTGTTTGGGGATGTTTGTGTTTGCACCTCTTTGTTGGCTGATGGCATACTTTAATTTTAACTTTTTCTCCGAAACAATCCGGTTTCCTATGAGTGAGGTGGAATGGATTTCGGTAAATAACGATGGAGAAATTTATTGCTTATCGTTTTCGTATTCACGAATACAAGTTTTTGATTCTGACGGGAAATTTAGCAAAGGTTGGTTTGTCAGAAAACCACGTGGTTCATACCAAGTTTCACTGACAAAGGACGGCAGGGTTGTTTTGGGCAATCAAGACGGAAAACCGCTCTATTGTTATGATTCATATGGAAACCGTAAGTCCTTGCCAGAAGAAGGTGAAGTTGTTTTTACTCCAATGCGTACACGAAAAACTGTTGATGAAAACGGGAACACCTATGAATTAAGAAATGAGCTACTTCGTCCATATATAGCCAAAATGCATAAAAATGGGAGTGAAGAGCCAATTATAAAAGATCCTCTTGGCTTATGGATTCATACTTATCCAATACCATTTTTTGCTTTTATTGTATTAACTGTTGCGGTCTATTTTTGCGTGCCAATTGTTTCTTTGGCTAAATTTAAGTGAGGGCCGAATCAACGCTGAACTACTTGGTCTTTTTACTTATCTTTTGGCTTTTTATTTTTTTTAATACCCCAGATGAGACCCAATACAATCACTAAGATGATAAATATGGGCACAGTATATTTATCATATGGCCTGGGCGTAACGCACCACACGATGAAAGCACCCGCGTTGAATCTTATTACTACAAAACCATCAATGACGGCCCAAAACAAAACGAAGAAACCAAATTATTCCTCATAGACTCCTATAACCATACCGGTTATGCACAGACAATTGAAGAAACAATAGAAGTTTCCACGTCTTCGGTTCCACAAACAAAAACGCAAATCCAGTATACCATCGGTGATGATATTATAAGCCAAACAAAATCCCACTGGAATTGGGACGATGTAGGCGGCAATTGGGTCTTTGATACTACTGATGCAACCCAATACCTGCTTTACGATGGGCACGGCTCGACAAGGCAGATACTGGACTCAACCGGCATTACCGATGTCCATAATTACGATGCTTACGGCGTATCGCTCGGCTATGATCCTGCTGTAACACCTAAGACCAACCTGCGCTATGCAGGCGAATACTTTGATGAGAACATCTCGAATTACTACCTCCGCGCATGATGGTATAACCAAAACATTGGCTGATTTAGCTTGTCAACGGAATGCAAAACGTCCCGGGCTAAAGCGGGTTGTTAAATCGGGACAGAGGCAAGGACCTTCCGGCAGGTACAGTGATTACCAAGGTGACATATCGCAAGCTCGTTCACTGAAAAGCTTCTGAGCCGCTCCGCCTTTGGCGGACTGTCTTCCGACTGACCGTAACCTATCGTAATATGAGGCCAAAATTTCGAGAAACCTGATTTCTCCCGATAATCTTTTATCCAAATCAAAGTCGATTCCGCTTTTTTCTCGTCGCCGTATAACATATCTTCGGTAACATCATACTTGAGGAAAACTTCAAGTTTATTCATCACATCTTTATGAAGCCGTTGTAATTTCTCGGTCTTTCGCACCTGAAAAGAAGAAACCTTCCGGCCCACCGCATTTGTCTCCGCTGCCACGCCCGAAATTTCCAAATCGCCGAGAGGATTCCCTTCCGCAATCTCTTTGAGAACGTCTTTAATGTCACCTACCTGCCGCTCATCAATACATCCCATAGCAAATGAAATGTGCGGCAGGCAATTTTTACTGTTCAGGACTATCCGTTCTCCGAAACGCTTAACCAGCTCGGCATTGGCCTGAATTGCTTTATCCATCATCTGCCCATCGGGCAATAACACTATATCAACAGCTTTTTTACTCATATTTCCTCTATCCAAACGATTTCTGAAAACCCAGCAACTACAACCGATTCGCCCGTGGCGGGAAAATCAAATATCCACCCTGGCTATTTTCGCACCCACCTTATTTAACCTCTCTTCAAGTCTCTCGTATCCCCTGTCAAGATGATAGACCCGGTTAACAATGGTTGTCCCTTCCGCCACGAGTCCTGCCAGAACCAATGCCGCCGACGCCCTCAAATCAGAAGCCATCACTTGTGCCGCAATCAACTTATCAACCCCTGCCGATATAACCACAGGCCCCTCTTTCCGCAAATTTGCCGCCATCCGGTTCAACTCCGCTAAATGCATAAATCTGTCGGGGAAAACTTTCTCGATTATGATACTGTTACCATCAGCCAGGGACAGAAGAGCCATAAACTGTGCCTGCAAATCAGTAGGAAATCCCGGATAGGGCAGGGTTGTAATATCAACCGGCTTTATCGCTCCCCGGCGGCTCACTATCACCTCCTGACCTGCCGACTCAACCGATACTCCGATATTCCTTAATGTATCCACCACCGCCATCATATCCTCCAGCCGACAGTTGCTTAACCTCAATTCGCTGCCTGTAACAGCGGCTGCAACCATAAATGTCCCCGCTTCAATCCTGTCCGGTATCACCTCATATTCAACGGCTTCCAATTCCTGAACGCCTTCTACCTTTAATCGAGGCGAACCGATGCCGCTTATCTTAGCCCCCATCTTGTTAAGGCACATCGCCAAATCGACTATCTCCGGCTCACATGCCGCAGACTCTATAATCGTCGCGCCTTTAGCCATCGTCGCCGCCATCATAACATTTGCTGTTCCCAGAACGGTTGACCCAAACGGACCGCCGAGAAATATCTCAGCACCTTTCAGGCCGTTCGGCGACTCTGCAACAATGTAACCATTTTCAAGATAAATCTTCGCCCCAAGCGCACGAAGCCCTCTCAAGTGTATATCTATCGGCCTATCGCCTATCGCACAACCGCCTGGCATCGATACCTTCACACTCCCGTACCGGGCCAGCAAAGGACCAAGAATACAAACGCTCGCCCGCATCCTGCGGACTATCTCATATTCACCAACCGGTTTATCAATCACCGTCGTATCGACAGACAACAAACCATCCGCGCTTCGCTCAACTTTACCTCCTAAGCTTTCAATCAACTTACTGAAAACCTCGATGTCGATAAGATTCGGCACGCCTTTAAGAATTGATTTTCCGCCGGCAAGTATCGTAGCCGCTATAATCGGTAAAGAAGCGTTTTTAGCTCCGTTTATCCGAACACTGCCCGAAAGATGAACCGGTCCTTCAATTCTAAATGCTTCCATAACCTATTTCCCTTGAAAACCAAACGAGCTTCTGGGATACTGCCCGATATTCAGCACTTAATAAACAATGTAATAAAATAAAAATGGATAGCAAAGTAAAAAATAAAAGTCTAAAATAAAAGCACTTCTAAAATGCCTCTGGCTGAAACTAACAATCAAGTTACAACGTCCTTAAATCCGGTAATGCTTCTGACCTACTCACTCGGACTGATACTATTTGTAATCTGGCTAATTAAAACTTCCTTCGGTAAAAAGTCACTGGATGACGCTGAGCCCAGGAACAATAATATTCCCGTTTATATGCCGTTTGCCCTACTGGTATTCTGGTTTTTCCTAATTTCCGCTTTAACTTTAATCGCTCAAAACATATTTCCGGACAAAAGCGATTGGCAAAAAGCTTTCGCCGAAAACCTGGTCCTCAGTCTTGGCACTATCGCCGCCTCTATATTAGTTATAAACCTTGCAAGGCGTTTTTTCGTCAACAAGCTGAAAGGTCTCGGGCTCGATTTGAAAACCATACATAAAGACATCGCATCAGCCGCCTTGAATCTGGCAGCCATCTGGCCAATTATAATGTTCACCTTTATAACAACAATTCTAATAGGTCAGCTTATCTTCGGTGACAGCTTCCAAATCAAACAACATGAGGAGCTCAAGCTAATTACAACATATCCCCAGATACAACTAAGAGTGCTCATTTTTCTCACCGCCACCGTTGTAGTGCCGATATTCGAAGAACTGCTCTTCAGGGGGATGTTCCAAACTACTATTCGTTCTTATATCTCAACTCTGCCG
Organism: Phycisphaerae bacterium; assembly: GCA_030604525.1. Lineage (GTDB taxonomy): Bacteria > Planctomycetota > Phycisphaerae > Sedimentisphaerales > Anaerobacaceae > JAUVVQ01. Next base: position 42,591 of record JAUVVQ010000016.1, read on the forward strand.
GTCTTCGATAAAATACAAAGCAAAAGCCTCAAAACCTGGGCTGGGATTGCGGTTACCTCGGTTTTGTTTGCAATAGCACATCAGCAACCAGCTCATTGGCCAGCTCTATTCGTCCTCTCGTTGGCGCTTGGTTATTCTTATGAAAAAAGCAATTCTCTGTTCAGGCCGATTTTTATTCATATATTCTTCAATGGTATCGCTGTCCTGTCAACGCTATACGCCTCTTAAAAACTACGCCGGTAAAGCCAGGCGATGTCGGCAAAAATGGTGCGGAGATGGGTAAAATGTGCGGGTTGTAGGGGTTGAAATTGGGTTTGAATTGGCTTTGTTTTTGAAGCTGTCGCGGAGGGGAATATTGATATAAGATTTTATTAGGACAGGAGTTATGTTTGTTGCGTCTTTTTGGAAATTGGGTTTGTTTTGCATAAAAAGTATATTTTTGATTGACCCTTTTTTCCTCCAAATCTTATTAGACACTGATTTACACGGGATTAACACCGATAATTTTTGCCATCCCGCACC
>JAUVVQ010000071.1 GCA_030604525.1 Phycisphaerae bacterium
AGTTAGAGGGCAAGTTTATAGTTTACGCAAAAAAGAAAGATGAGCTTGTAATAAAGGTACCGGAGAGCAGTATTGTAATTAAAAAAGCCGTGCAGGAATATGAAATACGCCTGAAAGAGTTAAGAAGTAACTTATACAGATCCTTTATGGAAAAATGCGGAGAACATTCTGTGTCGGAAAATCTAACACGGCAGGTTTTTGAGGATTTCGATTTGCCTGATGTTCAGTAGGCAAATCATATCTCGTATTTCGAGTTTCCCCGCCCAAGCAGGTGTCTATTTTTGCTGAAACTTAGTAACCGGCAAACAGGGAACCGGCCTGATAAACGATGAGAGTTATCACATAAGCCAGCACCGTGAGTCCGAAGAACTGAAATCCCGCCCAAAACCACGAATTCATCTCGGACTTCGCCATCACCACTGTTACCACACACGGCGCATAAATCAAACAAAACAGACACACGCAAAAGCCCACCAAAGGCGAATAATTTGCCCGCAGCTTCTCAGACAAGCTCTGGTGCGACTCACCGGAGTCCTGCGCTGCATAAACGATTGCCATCTGCGAGACAAACACCTCCTTGGCTGCTGTCGCACCAATCAAGGCCGTCCCAATCCGCCAGTCGAATCCCAAGGGCTTTATCGCCGGCTCAATGAATTTGCCTATCCTGCCCACCACCGAATTACTAATCTCCTTCTGTCTTACCTGGTGGGAATTCAAGCCCTTCAGCGACTCCGCCTTCGGCTTCGGGTAATTCATACCAACCCACAACAGAATCGAAATCAGCAGAATTACCGTCCCTGCCTTCTTCAGATATATCCATCCCCGATGCCAGGTATGCAGAGAAATCGCCTTCAGCGTCGGCATCCGGTAAGGCGGAAGTTCCATCACAAAAGGCGTTGTCTCGCCCTTGAATAAGCTCACTCGCAATATCCTGATACAAACAACCGCCAGGCCAATGCCTATCAGATAGATTAGCCATAACATAGGTCCGCGCCAGGTCGGCGAAAAAAACACAGGTATTATCAACGTATATATAGTCAGCTTCGCCCCGCAGCTCATCAAAGGCAAAACCAGAATCGTCGTAAAGCGGTTGCGCTTGTTCTCCAGAATCCGCGTCGCCATAATAGCCGGCACCGTACAGCCAAAACCGATAAGCATCGGTATAAAGCTCTTTCCGTGAAGACCAATTTTGTGCATTATCCTGTCCATAATAAATGCCGCCCGGGCCATATAGCCCGTATCTTCGAGGACTGCGATTGCTAAAAAAAGCAAAAGGATATTCGGCAAAAAGACCATAACACCGCCCACCCCGCCGATGATGCCATCCACCAGGAGCGACCTGAGCCACTGCGCCGTATCGGCAGGCCAAAGACTCGTTATAGCATTTGCCGACCACGCAAAAAGACCTGCCAGCCAACCCATCGGATATCCGCCGATAGTAAATGTCAATTGAAAAACGATATACATAAGCAGGAGAAAAATCGGCAATCCAAGAAACGGATTGGTAACTATCGCATCTATCATATCACTCTTGCTGTGCCTTGCCTCGACGGTGGTTTTTATAGTCTCCTGACACGCACCGGATATATACCCGTAACGTCTGTCTGCGATAAGCATCTCCGGCTCGTCCTTGAAAACACCCCTGATGTGCTTTACGCTTTTCAACGCCGCTTCTTTAAGCTCTTTGCTGTGCACCTTGTCTATTATCTCGCTGTCCTGCTCAAGCAGTTTCAAAGCAAGCCATCTGGAGCCGTACTTCTGTCCCAGCCCCGGCTCCAATCCGGTTACAAGCTCTTCGATGGAAGCCAGTTCCGTCTCAATCTCTGGGCCGAAATGAACTCTGTGTTCTCGTGTCACCCTGCCCTTCTGAGCGGTTTTTACAATCGCATCGAGGAGCTTGTTTTTCCCCTCCGCCCTGTTGCCGACCGTCGGAACAATTTCCACTTCCAGAAGTTCAGCCAAGCTTGCTATATCGAACTGGAGCCCATTTCGCTTTGCTATATCAGACATATTGAAAGCCAGGACCATCGGAACGTTCATTTCCATTAACTGGGTGGCCAGATAGAGATTCCGCTCGATATTGGAGCAGTCCACAACATCAACGACGACGTCCGGGCGATTTTCGATAATGAAACGCCTGGCCACCAGCTCTTCCGTCGAATATGGTGACAAGCTGTAAGTGCCTGGAAGGTCCACGAAACGAATCTTATAGTCTTTATAAGTGTAAAGGCCTTCCTTTTTTTCTACCGTAACACCTGGATAATTGCCGACCTGCTGCCGAGTGCCGGTAACCATATTAAATATGCTCGTTTTGCCGCTGTTGGGATTTCCTGCTATTGCTACGGTTATCTTTTTCATAATTTTAATCTGGTTCAAATAAGTGCGTTAAAGAATTAGGATAGTAAAACTATCGATACAAATAAACCGATTCTGGCCTTTTGCCGCATTATAGTTAGCCACGCCTAACTTTGTCAAGTGCCGGTCAAGTAAAAATTGCAAAACCAAAGATAATGACGGCTTATGATGTTTAGAAGGAGGTTTTGTTGTGGGGGTTATTGGACGAGGACTTTGTCTGCCATACCACGGCCGAGCATAACTTTTGTGCCTTTTACGCTTATCATAAACGGGCCTGGATGCCTGTTGTTAACTACGGTAATCGTTACATCGGGTAAGATACCCATCGAGGCGAGCCGCATTCTCAGGCCACGTCCAGCATTTATTTTGACAAGCTTTACAGTTTGGCCTTGGGTTATTTGCGATAACGGTATCAAATTGGCTTGTTCCATAAGTTAACTTTCTATGCGTTCATTTTTGTTTTGATATTTTTGTTTTTACAGAATTTTTTAAATTCCTTTGCGACATCATAGCCGTTCCTGCTGCCTGTGGTAACGAATTCGATAAAGGCCAGGATTTTTCCGATGACATCCGAGCCGAGCGTATGCTCCGCCCTGCAGGCGGCTTCCTGAGCGGTGTCAAGGTCAACATAGAGGAGATTGACCATAAAGGACTTGAGGATGTTATGTTTTCTGGCGACGTCGGCAGCGGCTTTTCTACCCGGCGAGGTAAGAGTTACCAGGCCATAGGGTTTGTAATTGACCAGCTTCCTTTCCTTCAACAGCCGCAATGCTCCGGTAACGGATGCTTTGGATACTTTCAGCCGCTTTGCGATATCGGTGCTCCTTACGGTCTTGTCCTTACCGGCGAGATTGAAGATGGCCTCAATGTAATCTTCGAGAGAGGCACTTAATTTTGTGTTTTTCGTTTTAGTCATAATGAGCCTGTTTTCTACTGTGTTCATTATAGTTAGTTACGCCTAACTTTGTCAAGTTGTTTGTGTTTTTTTTTAAAAGGTGGTTTAAAGGAGGGGAATTTTGCTGTTGTGAACTTTACGAAGGTTGATAAAATCAAAAGGAAGCGGCAGTTTGATGCGGGAAGCGGGGCTGGTAAAAAGGTTTGTCCTGACGGGAAAAATATATTAGAATAGATATGTTAACGGGGCGTGGCGCAGTTTGGCAAGCGCGCGTGACTGGGGGTCACGAGGTCGCTGGTTCGAGTCCAGTCGCCCCGATTTTCATAATCCCTGCTTTGATAAGAGTTTGTATTACCGATGCAAGCTTCTTTTCTTTGGTGTTTTTGTCATTTTTGGTGTTCTGCACCAATCTGCACCATTTTTTGTCATCCAGTGCAGCCGAACTTGCCTGGCGAGCACGGTCAATCATTGCTTCCCTAATCCCAACATAGTAGTTCGTAGTCGTGTCAATACTTGAGTGTCCAGCCGGTCTCTGAACCTCATTCGGCATCATCCCGTTTTCAAACCATTCGGTAATGCAAGTTGCTCGCAAGTCATGGAAAGTTCCATCTAATATTCCAGCTATCTTGCAAATCACTTTCCAATTACGTCTGAAGTTTCCATCAGGGCATTTACGAACAGGGTCTATGAGTAGCCCTTTTGTCTTGAGTTTCAGTAGACGCTGATACCTTTCGGGGGGCAAAAGCAGATAAGATTGGCCATTTGGAAGTTCCGTCTGAATATCGATGAGTAACTTAGCGGCTTCTTCAGTCAAAGGTACCTCACGTCTATCTTTATCTTTGACTACCCATCGCCAGGTATAGTTCGTATCTGCCTTATGCTGAACAATAACTTTACGTTTTGCAAAATCAATGTCGTTTAAGGTTAGGTTAAGTATCTCCCCTCTGCGAAGGCCAGCAGTTTTAGCTAAAAGAATCCTCGCCTTCCACATCCTGTTTCCCGTCAGCAGAAATGGCACAGGTTAATGCCTTTGGTTAGGGGAGAGTTTCAACTCCATAATCGTGGTTCTTTAATCCCTGAAAGGAGCTGTGAAATGGCAAAAAACAATGACGTTGTAAAACCGAGCAGATTCAAGTATTTGGCCTGGATTTTTACAAACTGTCCTTTTTTGTTGCTGTAATAGCGTCTATTAAACAATTTCAGAAAGTTGGCTTGCGATTGGAAACTGAATTCGGTAAGGTATTTTTATCATTATTGAGAAAACATGAAACACAGCTATGACTTGGCAAGTCTAAGATTGAATTCATTAGGATTTTGCTGAGATGAAGAATCATAAATCCACTATCGAGCACAGGATATTAAGTGTTCTACAGGAAGGCTTACCAGTAAGCCAAACACCATACAAAGATATGGCTCAACAAATAGGTATGGAGACGGGCGAACTGCTGACTGTATTGAAGGACTGGAAGAAACAGGGTAAACTTCGGCGAATAGGGGCAGTAGTAAATCATTTTAAGGTCGGTTTGCCCGCAGGAGCGATGGTAGTGTGGCAAGTGGAATCTGAACGTGCTGTCGAAATTGGGCAAGCATTCGCCGACTTCAAAGAAGTCAGCCATGCTTATGAACGCCAAACCAGCGAGAACTGGCCATACAACCTCTACACTATGGTGCACGGCAAAAATGCAGAAGAAGTTCAGCAGGTCGTTAAACATATGAGTCAGGTATGCGGGGTTTCCAATTACCACATTCTGGTTACCGAGAAAGAGCTGAAAAAAGTCCCGCCAACATATATTACGGAATCTGATTCCTAACAAATATTAAGGAAAAAGTTGCGTGGATAAATTGGATTATCGAATATTGGAGGTGCTTCAAAATGAATTTCCGTTATGCGAAAGACCATACGAAGCAGTATCTAAGAAGTTGAAAATTCCCTGCGACCGACTTATGGTACGGATTGAATCGTTGATATCCAATGGGATAATCCGTCGGCTTGGTAGCAGTCTTAATTCGCATAAGTTCGGTTATTGCAGTACATTGGCCGCTATCAGTATCGATGACAGCGTTGTTGAACGGGCATCTGAAATAATAGAAGGGTTTGCCGAGATTACTCACAGTTATCTGCGCAATGACCGGTTTAATATATGGTTTACCATAATCGCCTCAAATAATGAGAGAATTGAACATATTATTGAAGAAATTCAGTCAGCATTGTCTCTCGAAAGTTCACAGGTGCTTAATTTACCTATGAAGCGTCTGTTTAAGCTCAATGCTTGTTTCGATATTTTATCCTAATGGCAGTTGTTTTGTCCCATGTCCCTGTTTTTCCAGGGAGCTTCCCAATTTTTCGCCAAGTAATTCTCATAATTGAGAATATATTAATAATTTCAGTAAGAAAGAGCCAATACTACGATTGCCAATCTAAAGAATAAAGATTATGGATTCCCGCCCCTGCCTTCGCAGGGGTGACGAGCTTGCGCGGGAATGACATTAACAGCAAATCGGTTCAAATTAACTGTAATTGATATAAGAAGTGGTTAGTCTCGGTTTAAGGAATTGTACAAATTAATGATTGTGTGTATTAACAAATCTTTTTTTGATAAATACGGGCAAAAGCTTTTATCCCGCATTTCCCAAGTAAACAGTGACAAATGAATTGAATTATGATAGTATAGAGCTTATGGAGACCACTCAAGCCAGTTTTGACTATTCTGAATTGGAGAACCCAATGGGTGAAAGAAGCAA
>JAUVVQ010000041.1 GCA_030604525.1 Phycisphaerae bacterium
ACGTCGTCTTGGGCCGACTCCAGCAACGAAAAACAACGAGGCATCGATTGGCAGTTCACTGTTGAAAAAGCCCGGATTAAACTGAAGTCCCTGTACCCAAATCTTTAACCGTGACAAAGCACTAGGATGGGAATTCAAATTATTTATTATTTCTAAAAGTCCTGGAAAAGCCCTCACATTATTAGCAAAAACAGGTGCCAAAGCCATTAATAAACCTACTCCTATTTTTAATCCATTTTTCCTTATGGTCTTCTCAAAATTAACAATTTTTTCTAATCCCTTCCTAAATTTACTTTTAGTTTTCATAAAAAATCCAAAATTAAGAAGTTTAAAAACCTTATTGTTCTACATGCTTTGCCTATAAAGTAACACTTACCAAGAAAAGTCAAAAAGACTTTTTTTGGCTTTGTATACTGCTCTCAATTGAAAAATCCCGTATTTTTCAATCATAAAGCACCTTATGTCCAGTAAAGAGTATATATGAGAGATTATACGTTGTCAAGAGAAAAAATAGCTGCATTGGAAAAATTTCATCGCTCTCTGCGTGATAAACGTCAGGCTGATCGCGTCAAAGCGGTCATTGCTTTACCTAAGGGCTGGTCGGCGGCTCAGATAGCAGAAATTCTTCTGTTTGATGAGAAGACGTCCCGGCACCATTTCGAGCGCGAAAAGAAATGCGGTCTTCAGGCGTTGCTGGATGACAACTATTTCGGAGCAGAGCCAAAACTCGATGAACGCAATATGTGCCAACTTGAAGGTTATCTTGAAGAACATATTCTACTATACAGCGGGACGTGGCATTGATATGTTGAGGGGGATTTTGGATTTTTTAAGAAAAGCTGGAAATTTGTCCGGATTTTTGTATATTGTTGTTATCAAATAGTTAAGCGAGTAATTTATAAGAGGGATTTTGTGCGGGGAGGGAGACATTGGGGGGATATGCGTATGAGTTAAAATTCGCTTGACAATAATGGCTAAGTGCTTTATTACAACGTTTTCTAAAGATTATTGGTTTTTCAGTGGAGTAATAGATTTTATGTTACCAAAGAAAAAGACAAGTAAAAGCAGGACTCGGACACGTCGTTCCCATAACAAGCTTAAGGCGGAGAATTATTCAGTATGTCCGAAGTGCGACCATGCGAAGCTTCCTCATGCGGCGTGTGAGAATTGCGGTTATTTGAATCCGAAGATAACTCTCAAGCTCGGCGAAGAGGAGAGCAGCTGACGATGCGAATAGCAGTAGATGCAATGGGAGGCGACAATGCACCGGGCGAGATAGTATCCGGTGCAATTGAATCGGTAGAGTTTCTTGATGAGGGCGATGAGGTTTTGTTGATTGGCCCGAAGGAGAAGCTCGAGTCAGATTTTCGGGAGCTGAAGAAGTACAAGGGAGTTATCCGCGTAGTAGATGCACCTGATGTGATAGGGATGGACGAGCCGCCGATAGAGAGTCTCCGCAAGAAGGTAAAAAGCTCGATAGCTGTTATGGCGAAGCTTGCCAAGCTTGGTCAGGCGGATGCGGTGATATCGGCAGGTAACACAGGTGCGTGCGTAGCGGCATTTCAGATGCGGATGCGTAATTTGCCCGGCGTGAACCGTCCTGGTATAGCGGTAGTTTTTCCGACGTTCGAGGGGCCGGTGACAATCTGTGATGTTGGAGCGAACATTGTGTGTAAGCCGATTAATCTTTATCAATATGCGGTGATGTCGACTCTTTATTCGAAGCATATATTAGGAATAGAGGAGCCGCGTGTCGGCTTGATGAGCATAGGTCAGGAAGATGCGAAGGGTAATGAAATAGTCAAGAAGGCACGTGAGCTGATAAAGTCAGATGAGAAGCTGAATTTTGTCGGGAATATAGAAGGTCGTGACATTTTCAATGGTGTATGTGACGTAGCGATATGTGACGGGTTCGTTGGTAATGTGGTTTTGAAACTTACCGAGGGGCTTGTAGATGGGTTATTCAAGGCAATCAAGCATGAGCTAATGGGCGAGAAGGTTCGGTTAGCGATGAAGTTCAAGCCGGTGATTAAGAGGATATACAAGAAGCATGATTACAACGAATACGGTGGTGCGCCTCTTCTTGGGGTGAACGGGACGGCGTTGATATGTCACGGTTCGAGTGTAAGCAGGACTATAAAGAATGCAATCAATACGAGCAGGGACTATTACGTCAAGAAGGTAAACGATAAGATTATGGATTATTTAACGAGCAGTATAGTTAAGGATGGCGGATAAGAGGATATGAAGGATTTTAGCGGAAGTCACGGGGGTATCAGCGGTTATGGTTCATTTGTTCCGGAGAAGATATTAACAAATGAAGATTTGTCTAAAATGGTTGATACATCAGATGAATGGATAACGACTCGTACAGGGATAAAGCGTCGACATATTACGACGGATGAAGAGACGACGGCATATTTGGCGACGGAGGCGTCGAGGCGAGCATTATCGAAGGCGGGCTTGAAAGCTAATGACCTTGAGTTAATAATAGTTGCGACGATAACTCCGGAGATGGTATTTCCCTCGACGGCTTGTTTTGTTCAGAAGGAACTTGGAGCAAAGAACGCTTTTGCTTTTGATATAGGTGCAGCATGCAGCGGGTTTATTTATGGTCTTTCGATAGTTCAACAGTTTATTGAGAACGGCAATTTAAACAATGCGTTAGTGATAGGGGCAGAGACGCTCACGAAGATAACGAACTGGAAAGACCGCAAAAGCTGTATTCTTTTCGGCGACGGAGCCGGAGCGGTGGTAGTGGAGCGTTGTGATGACGGTCGTGGAATACTCTACAGCACGATGCACTCGAATGGAACAAGGTGGAAAGCCTTGAATTGTCAGGCATACGGTTCGAGGCATCCATCGGATAAAGAACTTGATGAGCCGAATAAGATATATATGGAGATTAGCGGTCGAGAGGTATATCAGCAGGCGATACGTCGGATAATTGAATGTATCAAGAGCTGTCTGGCAGAATGTGAACTTAAGCTTGATGATATATCGATGGTAATTTCGCATCAGATGAACGCCCGCATACTCGAGTCGGTCATGAAACGATTGAAGCTTCCTGCTGAGAAGATGTATATGAATATAGCGGAATACGGCAATACGTCTTCGGCCTCGGTACCGATAGCGTTTGATGAATGCATACGCAACGGCAAGATAAACCGCGGTGATATAGTTATATTTGTGGCGTTCGGAGCCGGTTTGACATGGGGTGCAACTTTAATAAAGTTCTAACGGTTTTTCAGAACTAAATAGTTTTAGGAAACAATAATCGTTCGGTTTCAAACAAAGAGATGTTTATGAACAGGTCATTTTTATTTCCAGGCCAAGGCGCCCAGGCGATTGGGATGGGTTCAGATATATTCGGTGAATTTTCTGAGGCGTGTAAGGTTTACGAGCGTGCGGATAAGATATTAGGATATGATTTAAGCCGGTTTTGTTTTGAAGGCCCGCTTGAGCAGCTTAATACGACGACGATATCGCAGCCGGCGTTATTCGTAACTTCTGCGGCAATTCTTGAAGTTTTAAAGAGCCGTTACAGCGGAGGTGAATTTCAAGCGGACGTTACTGCAGGTTTGAGTCTGGGAGAATACACAGCAGTTTATGCGGCCGGCGTTATCAGTTTTGAGGATGCTGTTCAGCTTGTCCAAAAACGCGGCGAGGCGATGCAGTCGGCGTCTGATTCGAGCGATGGAGGTATGGTTGGTATAATAGGATTAGAAGATGAGCAAGTTATTGCTCTTTGTGAAGAGGCGAGGTGTTCTGATATACTGGAGGCGGTGAATTTCAACTGTCCCGGCCAGGTAGTATTGAGCGGCAGTAAGTCGGCCTGTGAACGAGCGAAGGAGCTTGCAGAGCAATACGGTGCGATTAAGGCCATCCAACTGGATGTAGCAGGAGCATTTCATACAGAGATGATGGGAAGTGCGGCGGAATTGCTTGGAGAGGCATTAGAGGATGTTGAGATTAAAGAGCCATCAGATACCAAGATTATTTCCAATATTACAGCGGGATATTACGGCAGCGTCGAAGAAATCAAAGAAGGATTGATAAAGCAGTTGACATCACCGATACTATGGCAAAAATGTATGGAGCGACTTCTTTCGGAAGGCATAGAAGATTTTTATGAGATTGGCTCCGGTCGTGTTTTGACCGGCCTGATGCGCAGGATACATCGTAAGACGAAGGTAGTTAACGTAAGCAATGCGGAGTCGGTAAAGAACTTATTACAATAGATAACAGGGACGAGATTTATAGGAGAGTTTTGTTATGTCAGATAAAAGGGTTGCAGTAGTGACAGGTGCGGCTCGCGGTATAGGCCGAGCAGTAGTTCTTGAGCTTCTCAAGCAAGGCCGGGAAGTTTTTGGGATAGATATCAATTCAGAACAACTTAAAGAACTCGAAAGCGTTGTTCAGGAAGCGGGCTTTAGCTGTAAGGTTTGCTGTGTAGATATTACGGACAGCGGCGTTTTTGAGGCGGAGCTCGAAAAAATAGCATCTGAGTATGGTGGTATAGATATACTTATCAACAATGCTGGTATTACCCGTGATAGTTTGATACTGAGGATGAGTGATGAGGATTTTGACAAGGTAATATCGGTGAATCTTCGGGCAGCCTTTGTGGCGATTCGCACGGTGTCGCGTTATATGGTACGTAATAAATACGGGAGGATAGTAAGTTTAAGCTCGGTATCCGGCCTGATGGGCAATGCCGGCCAAAGCAATTATGCCAGCAGCAAGGCGGGTCTGGTTGGTCTGACGAAGACAGTGGCCCGTGAGCTTGCGAAAAAGAATGTAACAGCGAACTGTGTGGCACCTGGATTCATAGCGACAGCAATGACGGATAAACTTCCCGATGCGGTGAAAGAAGAAGCAAAAAAGATGATTCCGCTTCGTCGTATGGGCAAGCCGGAAGACGTAGCGAAGGCGATATCGTTTTTAGCGAGCGATGAGGCGGGTTATATTACCGGCCAGGTGCTCTGTGTGGACGGTGGAATGGCGATGTAGGCGATAATTATAACTTGAAAAAAAAATTAAAAAATATTTGTAGAGTCCGGTTCAAACAGTTAGTATAACCAGCCATCGTAACAAAAGTGAATGAGCTGGAATTGAAAATAAAACCAGAAAAGAATTAATCCTTTAAATTTATAAGGAGGAAACGCAGTGAGCTCAGAAGAAATAGACGTTCAAGCAATTGAGCAGAAGATAACAGATATTATCAGCGAGCAGATGGGCGTGGACAAATCGGAGATAAAGCGTGAGACATCTTTTATCAACGACCTTAATGCGGACTCTCTTGATACGGTCGAACTGGTAATGGAGTTCGAAGACGAATTCGGAGCGAGCATCCCCGATGAGGAGGCAGAGAAGATACAGACGGTCGGAGTCGCAATAGACTACATTGTGAAAGTAATGAAAGAGAAGCAAAACGAGCAGTAGAAATAAGATTATTGTTATGAATAGACATCGAGTAGCAATCACAGGACTGGGGTGTATAACGGCTCTTGGTGAAAGTAGTGACGAGCTTTTTCGGGCGTTGTGCGAAGGCAAAAGCGGTGTATCCCGTATTACGTCTTTTGATACGAGCTCATATCCCGTAAGAATAGGCGGTGAGATACGAACATTTGACGCTACGCGATATGTAGATAAGCGCGCGAGCCGGCGGATGGACCGTTTTACGCAGTTTGCGGTAGGAGCAGCGAAGCAGGCGGTAGAGGAAAGCGGTCTTGAATTTTCCAAAGAGGATTTATTTCGAGTCGGAGTAATTGTAGGAACCGGGATAGGGGGGATTAAGGAGATAGAAGAGCAACACATCCGTCTTCTTAACGGCGGTCCGACGAGGGTATCTCCATTTTGCGTACCACGTCTTATGGCGAATGCAGCGAGCGGTAATATAGCGATACAATACGGTCTTGAGGGAACAAACATATCTGTTACGAGCGCTTGTGCATCCGGCAGTCATGCTATAGGAGAGGCGTATTGCAATATTGCTTTCGGTCGTAGTGATATAATAATCACGGGCGGGACGGAGGCGGCTCTTACTCCGGTAGGTCTTGCATCATTTTGTGCGGCGAGGTCACTTAGCAAGCGTAATGACGAGCCGGAGCTGGCATCGAGGCCTTTTGACAAGGACCGTGACGGGTTCGTTCTTTCCGAGGGGGCTGGGATACTGATACTGGAGGAATATGAGCACGCCAGAAGTCGTGGAGCAAATATATACGCAGAAGTTAAGGGTTACGGGGCGACTGATGACGGACATCATATAACAGCCCCTCTTCCCGACGGCTCAGGAGCGGCCAAAGCAATGAAAGCCGCCCTGGCAGAAGCTGAGTTAGGGCTTGAAAGTATCGATTACGTAAACGCCCACGGGACGGGGACAAAGCTTAACGATATAGCGGAGTGTAAGGCGATTAGCTCAGTATTCGGGGAACATGTTTCTAATTTAACAGTAAGCTCAACGAAGGGCTGTCTCGGTCATTCGCTTGGTGCAACGGGAGCGATAGAGATTCTGGTATGTGCGAAGGTGATTCAGGAGTCGGTGATACCGCCTACTATTAACCTTGACAATCTTGACGAGGAATGTGATCCCCGGATAGATTTCGTAGCTCATAGGGCGAAAGAGAAGAATGTAGATTATACATTGAGTAATTCTCTGGGCTTCGGCGGTCACAATGCCAGTTTGGTGTTAGGCAAGGTATAGCTCATTTCTTTCATTTGTTTTTCCTGACTGAGCATAGTTATTATGTTCAAAGATAACGCTTGCAAGCTCGAAGAGTTTTTTTATAATTTTTGCTAATGGAAATCTTTTTATCATTTTTATTTTTATTCGGGGGTTTTGCGTTACTCTGGAAGAGCGCCGAGGTTCTGATATCAGGTGCGGTGAGTTTATCGGAGCGTTCAGGAATAAGTCTCCTTGTGATAGGTTCAACGGTGATAGCGATGGGGACATCGGCGCCGGAACTGGCAACAAGTATAGCGGCGGCGATGCGAGGGGCGGGTGACATTGCGGTAGGTAACGTGTACGGTTCGAATATTGCTAATTTAGCTCTGGTGGGCGGAATAATAGCGATTATTCGTCCTGTGCGGATACAAAAGCGTTTGATGATGATAGAGATACCGGTGATGGTGATAGTGGCGCTGCTGCTTTGGCCTTTGCTGAGGGATTCTTCGTTGAGCCGGCTGGAAGGGGTCATACTTCTGGTAATCTTCGCAGGGCTCATCTGTTTGACGATTTATTTTGCCCGTCGGGAATCGAAGGGCAAATCGAAAGTAATAAGAGAGGCGATAAATACGAGTGCTATAAGTGAGGTCAAGGCGGGCGGCGGCTCGCTGGTAAAAGCTGTGGTATATACGCTTTTGGGTTTGGGCGGGGTGACATTGGGAGCGTATTTAGCGGTTCGAGGCGCAGTGGTAATCGGCGGCTGGCTGGGCTTGAGCGAAGCGGTGATAGGATTGAGCATAGTGGCGGTGGGGACATCGCTGCCGGAGTTAGTGACGTGCCTTGTGGCGACGATAAAGGGACAGGATGAGATATCGATGGGCAACCTGGTGGGCTCTAATATTTTCAATACGCTGTTAGTGACAGGGACGGCGGGGACGATTCGGCCATTTTCGATAGGCGGTCGACTTATAGGAACGGATTACCTGGTGATGGTCGGGGTCAGCGTTGTTTTCGGAGCGCTAGCGATATTCAGCAGGCAAAGGGTCGGCAGGAAGAGCGGGGTGATTCTTTTTGCGGGGTATGTTTTGTATATGATTTACGTATTAGGTTTTACGGCGGGTAAATAGAGAAGGTATTTGCGGATTTCAAACCTAAGGAGCCAACATCATAGCATCTGCGAAGAGGTCGGGGAATGATTTTTGGTTTGCGATTTCGATGTATTCGATTTTTTTGGCGAGGGATTGAGCGGCCTTTCTGCAATTCGAGGAGACGAGGAGCATCTGGGCGCCTGCGGCGGCGGCGTTTCCGACGAATTTGATATTTTCTTCCGGGACGTCGGGCAGGAGTCCGATTTTCAGGGCGTTTTCGCGATTTATATAATTACCAAAGGCACCGGCGAGGTAGATGCTTTCGAGGTCGGAAGCGTTAAGGTTCAAGTTTTGCAGGAGGATTTTGATACCAGCGCTGATTGCGGCTTTTGCAAGCTGGAGCTGGCGAATGTCTCTCTGGGTGAGGAGGATGGGTTTATTGCCGGTGAGTGAGGTATGGGCGATTATGAAGGCGGGCTGGTTATTTTCCTGAGTAATACGCGAGGATATATCGGGGTGAAGGTTTTTGAGGGATTCGGGGTCGTTGAATTTTCCGGTGCGGTCGATGATTTTTAAATCCAGGAGGACGGCGACGGCATCGATGAGACCGCTGCCGCAGATTGAGCGAGGTTCGATATTGCCGATGATGTCGAAGTCGAGGTCGTTATCGTTTATGATGACGGCTTCGATGGCACCTGCAGCCGCCCTGCTGCCTGAAGAAATTCCTGCGCCTTCGAGAGCCGGTCCGGCGGCGCAGCTTGCGGCGAATAAGCTGCCTTTGTCTGCAAGGACGATTTCGCCATTCGTACCGATGTCGATGACCAGAGAGGTTTGTTTTTCGTTTTCGATGTCAACGGCGAGAGCGACGGCGTTAATGTCGGAGCCGACGAAGCCGGCGATGTTCGGCGGCGTGTAAACGTAACCGAGAGGGTTTATATTCAATCCCAAATCCTGCGGTTTTTTTTCACAGGCATCGAGGAGAACAGGTTTGTATGGAGCTTTGCCGAGCTGTTCTACCGGTAAGTTCAGGAAGATATGGTTCATCGTGGTATTTCCGACGGCGCAGGCCTCATAAATTCGGTGAGCATTGATGGAATTTTTTCGGCAGAGGTCATCGATAAGGTCGTTGATGCATTGTATAGTTATTTTGTGAAGGGTATTTAGATTTTGTTTGCTTTCGGCGAAGGAGATTCTTGTTATGACATCGTCGCCGAATTTCGTTTGTGGATTGAGGACAGCGGCTTTATCGATTGAGTTTCCGGAGCTCATATTCACAAGGCAGGCAACGATGGTAGTAGTGCCGATATCAACAGCAATGCCGAGGACATCATTTTTCGGTGAGAATTCGAGATACTTTTTAAATACATCCGGCTCGATGGCTGTTTTAGCATCGACGGCGTGGGTAATAATTTTGTGTTCGAAGAATCTGGATTCCGGGGGGACCTGAACGGTGAGGTCGGAATTTATTTTATATTGACAGGCGAGGACGGTTTTTTGTTCGGGTAGGATATTAACTTTACATTTTTTGCATAGGCCCTTTCCTCCGCAGGGTTTGTAGAGGATAATATCGGCTTTTTCGGCGGCTTCAAGGAGGGTAGCGCCGTTATGTATGGAGATTTTTTTGTTTTCAGGTATGAAGGTTATAGTGAAATGCTTCATTTATTTTCAAAAACCGAGAAATTTATTTTGACAGTCCGGATTTCAAGCACTTTAAAAACATCTGGAATAGTATTATAATAAAGGGTTGGAAAATTAAAAGTTAAATTCTCAATTTTGGAGCAGTGATTTTTGTTAAGGTGATAATATGATTCAATGTTCAGAATGCGAACTTTGTGAGATTGGTCCCGACGGTCGGCGGATATTCAAGTGTGACCCGTTCAGTAATATCAAGGAGACGGAGTGTCTGTATAAGTGGCAGCTTATCCGCCTTGATATGCTGGCATCGAGCTATCAAGGTATGCTGAAGTGGCAGAAGAAGTTTGAGCCGATGCAGGATAAGATATTGAAATATATGCAGCACGAGATAGAGGATGTGGACGAGTCAGAAAGCTGGAAGGTTGACGAGGAGGAAGATGAAGATGAAGAGAATCCTTAGTGAAGGATTTAGCTATTTTTATTTTCCTTGTCGTCGAAGTAGAATCCACAGGTATCGGCGGTGATAAGCTCTGATTTGGTTCTGGGATATTTTCTGCAATTGAGCGGCCTGAAGAAATGTATTTTGCAGTAATATTCATTTTGTTTATTAACGGCGAGAAAGAGGCATCTATTTGGCAGCATGCAGCATGCACCACACCTGATGCATTTGCCTTTTCTGGATTTATCGATGGGGAGCAAAGAAGTGAGTGTTCTTTTTAGTTTTGCGGTCCAGGTATTCTTTTGCCGGTTTTTTTTATTCGTATGTTTCATTTAGCAGGTCAGGATAGATAATTTCAGGAATTATGCAATAAAACAATTTTTATTATCGTCTTACAAGTTGAAAGAATTGCCGGAATATGTCTGATAACGATGAATTACAGCAGATAATAGACGGCTGTAAGAACGGCAGCGAAGAGAGTTTCAGCCGATTAGTGGATATTTACAGTGGTCGCTGTTACGGTTTTTTTTACCGTCTGAGCGGTGACAGGGATTTGAGCGATGATTTGCTGAGTGAATTATTCGTGCGGTTGGTTGAGAAGATATCGACATATAAAGGCGGTTCTTTTGGCGGTTGGCTTTTTACGACGGCATATAACATTTTTCAGGACTATTTGAGGGGTAAGCATCGCCGGGGGAAACTGCTTGAGGGCAGAAGGGATTTGGTTGAGTTAGAACAAGCTGCAGGAGGCAAGGATGATGACGAGGTGATGGATGAGCTGCAAAAACAGCTTTCGAAGCTGGATTCGGAGGCAAAAGAGTTGATACTAATGCGTTATTATGGTCAGTTAAGTTTTAAGGAATTATCTGAGGCAAGAGGCGAGCCGATTGGCACGGTTCTTTCTAAGGTTCATCGCGGGTTAAAGAAGTTGCGTGCGCGTATGGAGACATTTAGATATGGGCAAAGAAGATATTAAAGGATTGTTCGAGCGGTTCTGCTCAAGTGATAAAGCGGAGCAATCGGCTGAGGAAATCAGAGCAGGCGAGCAGTTATTTTCCGAGAGACGAAGTCCTGAGCCGGGCGTAGAACTTATAGCAGAAATAAAAAGCAAGGTTGGCCGGCGTCTTGCTAAAAGAGTCCGCAGACAGATAGCTTATAAAGCTGTTGCGGCGGCGGCAGCGGTTCTGGTTTTCGGCCTGTCGATATGGTTTTGGTCTTTTGAGAGAGTCGAGAGTCCGATACAGCATTCTATTTCATATTCATCCAAGATGCCTATGGCGGTCTGGGACAGTAACGATATCATTACTGGAGACACGAAGCTTGCGTTCGCGAACAGCGAGCTTGAGCGAATAAAAGAGGAGGTGCATTCTGCGGGGTTTGGAGAACCTGATATAAAGGTCGAGGAAGCATTGTTTAAACTTGAGAATGAATTATTGGCAGTTAACGGGAACTTTTGGAAGGAGTAGCAAAATGAATAAGAGACAGTTTTATACGGCATTGTCGGCAGCGGGATTATTTCTATTTTTGGTTTCGCTACCAGTTATGGCAGCAGAGAAGGAGGGAAAAGCAGAGAGTCAACCAGGTATGATGGGGTCGGGCGGTGCAAGAGGCATGAGATTGGAGCTTACTGAAGAAAGAATCGAGCGTATTATGCAGATGATACGCGAGCGTGAGCCGGAGCGAGCTAAGGAGCTTGAGCAGCTTCGTTCGGAGAATCCTGAGGCGTTTAAGAAAGAGCTAATGATGCGGATGCGTGAGCGTATGGGTATGCAGCAGGAGCTTACTGAAGAAAGAATCGGGCGTATTATGCAGGTGTTACGAGAGCGTGACCCGGAGCGAGCCAAGGAGCTTGAGCAGCTTCGTTCGAAGAACCCGGAGGCGTTTAAGAAAGGGCTTCGAGAGACAATTCAGCAGTATATTGAGAGGAGACGCCGAGAGGGAGCAGGGCAGGTGGAATACCGAGAGGGAGCAGGGCAGATGGAATACCGGCAGCGTCCAAGGTCAGGAAAGATGGAGCCAGGCGGAATGATGGGCGGAATGGGCGGCGGCAAAATGGCTGAAGGCGGCAGAATGGCTGGAGGCGGCGGAATGAAGGGCGGCGGCGGAATGGCTGGTGGCGTAGTAAGCGGCAGAGGTTTTGGTGGACGTAGCCGGACACAAGAGAATCATGAGGAGCTTCTTGGCTGGCTTGAGAAGAATTTTCCAGATAAGGCAGAGCGGCTGCGAGATATTCTCAAGGAACATCCTGAGTATTTTGAGAAAGCAATGAGTCATCTTTCCAGGCGATACCGCAGGATAATAGAGGCATCAGAAGAGAATCCTGCGCTGGCGGAAGTATTAAAGGATGATATGCGTCTTAAGGATATGCGTTGGAAGCTGATTGATAAAATCAAGGGAGCAAAGAAAGAGGATAAGAAAGCGTTGGTTGAGGAGCTTC
This sequence comes from Phycisphaerae bacterium, assembly GCA_030604525.1. Taxonomy (GTDB): domain Bacteria; phylum Planctomycetota; class Phycisphaerae; order Sedimentisphaerales; family Anaerobacaceae; genus JAUVVQ01. Next base: position 12,267 of record JAUVVQ010000041.1, read on the forward strand.
GAGGAGTGATAAGCCAGCGATTCGATTTGATAATAAAGCGCAAACGAATTGCTTATGAGCATTTGAAGTCAGATCTGGAGGATTTAAAACAAGAAGTGAAGAAAGGCGAGCAAGATATTGAAAACTGGGAGAAGACTAAAGATAAGAGAGTAGAAGAACGGGTTCAGGAACTTTTAGGTAAGATGGAAGAGTTTGAGTGGAATTAGTGCGGATATAAAGAGGTGCTGAAATTTTCGGTCTCTTATGCTGTGAGCTAAGGGGCCAATTTTTTTTAGAAATGGTTTTGTTTTTGGTGTTCCCTGGTGGCTTTTTTCAGGATTCTTTTTTCTTTAGCGGTTAAGCTGTGAATACCTTTTTGGTGGACTTTCTGGAGGATACGGTCAACCTGCAGTTGTAGATTCTGCTGATTTTCGATATTTTTCTGCCATTTTCCTGAGCGGAATTTCATTTTAAATTTTGCACGGTATGAATCCGAGACGACGTATAAAGCTCCGGTTACCATACCGGCCAGGTGTGCGGCCTGCCCTCCGGCATTGGCGAATTTGTCCGGACGAAGCAGAGTCATAATGCTGATAAGAGCAAAAATACTCGCCAAAAACATCATCGGGATGGGAAATATTCCAAATATCCATACCCTCATTCTCGGAAACAGTATTGCCCCTGCAGCAAGCATGCCCAGGATTGCTCCCGAAGCACCAATCAAGTATCCCACCTGCAACCAACCTACGAAAGTCAGGAAGGGATAAAAGATACCGCCCATCGCACCACAGATGAGAAAGAAGGTCAGGAACTTTTTACTGCCCCACAAGCGTTCAAGCATCGGGCCAAAAAAGAATAAGATGAGCATATTAACGAAGATATGACCAAAGTCGTTTGTATCATGCAAGAACTGGTAAGTTATAAGTCTCCACAACTGCAAAGAGGTCCCTATGTTAACCGGATAGACGGAAAACCAGGTAAGAGACAATTTTGCCAACGGGGTTATCATAAAGGTTAGCAGGAAGACAGCCACGTTGATTATCAGGAGCCATTTGACGACTGGAGTCAGACGCGGGAATCTGAACTGCATCTGCGGGGCGCCGTGGTGTGATTGGTAATCAAATTTTGTGTAATCTCTGTCGTACAGGCCCATATTATTTTTCTTTCAAAAAGGTCACGTTTTTACAGCTTATTATATACTATCGTCAAATCCGCCGGATATTCAATTGAAAAATGAGGATTACAAGGCGGGGTTGGAAAAGCTGGAAAGGGAAACGGCTATGATGAGAGGGTCGGGATAAGCTAAGCTGAGAAAACAGGTTACGTTTTAGCGAGGACAAAAGCGATTTGCGGGGGGAAAAATTCAAAAATTTTTTAATAAAATCAGGAAAAATCATCAACAGGCGACAGCTAAGTTGCGCTGAATGGTGTAGAAAATAATATGGGAAATCCAAGGGATAAAATTATGATTATGACAGATAAAATTCGTTCAGAAGCAAATGGCCGGCTGTTTTTGGGGAAAATTGGAGATTTTTCCAATTTTTTCCGTCTATATTTTACGATTTGCTACGCCTATATAGAAAGGGGGTGCTGCCTATGAAAGATGAGTTAAGTTAAGGGAATTTCGAATTTATGGATATTAAGGTTTATGGATATAAATGTTGTAATGGATTAAAATAGAGTTGAAATTTTGACAAAAATGGATAAAAATCCATAGAAAAGAGAGTTAAATTATGAAAACGCGAAATCTTTTTAGATTGTTCATTATTAGTTGCTTAGTGCTATTGTTATCGTTAACAACTGTAGCACAAGTACTACCGACTGAAATGGACACCATAACAGCCCGGAAGATCAACGGCGCCGACGAGGGGACTTGTACGTGCTGTAATTTCCACAAGTGCAGTGACTTAGATAGCCGCTGTGGAAGTAATAGCTATGCGACATCAGGTAACGCAGGTGCCAAACCTTGTAATTGTAATCTCGGCACCACCAATCCATGCAGTCATTATGCACCTTGCGACGGAAAACTGTCAGGCACTGGAAATGAATGTGGTTCAGGTGACTGTTAAGTAAGCAGGCGAAAATGTAGCATGCCAAAGTATCCCTTTTGCTTTGGCATGCTACTCTGAATATCTATTTTTGGTATGCCAACTAATGCTTAATAAAGATGGATAGGGAGTCGCAATGAAATATGAAAACATTATGGGAAAACGGTTACTTGAAATATAGATATATGCATATAGTTTTTCTTTACAATTAAAAAACCTGTGTAATAAAAGGATTCTTCTAATGTTCTGTCTGTTCATAATGTTGGGGTCTACATTATTAGCTCAAGAAAATAAATTTGGAGATGTCAAGACACTACTGTTGAAGGCACAAGCTGCATATCGCAAACGAAAGCAAATTGCGTTTGAAAGCAACACTGTTATCACATTTTTAGATCGATTAGAGCAATCGGGAGTCGTTACGAAACAGCGTTATCTTACCTCGTTTCGCCAAGATGGTGAGAGGATAGATGTTGTAAATCTTCGAAAGGAAACGATAGACGGTGAAGAAGTATCAAGGTTAGAGAGTCGTGGGATATGGGATGGCGAGACTTTTTACAATCGATATAAAGATTTAGCTGTAAAGGGTGAGAATGTAGCGTTTTTTTCGAAAAAGAAGTCCCAAGCGGATATCCTTAAAAAAGAAGATTTGTTCTGTTCCTATCTCGACGGTTTTTTCTCAAACAGCAAAGAGCATTATACCTCTATTATGTTGAAATCGGAAAATTTACAACTTCTTAAAGAAAAGGAAGATATTGAGGGCCACTCTTGCTATGTTTTAAAAGCAAGTAGCGAAAAAGGAGATTACACGGTGTGGATCGATCCTCAGTGCGGCTATAATTTTCGAAAGCTCACTATCAAGAAAGATTGTTCTTTGAGCCATGAAGTACATGTAAAACTTGGAAACATCAATGACACATGGTTCCCTTGTGAAGGTAACTTGACAGAGCATCTGACATACGAAGATGGCGCCACAGATAATTTTTATTATGAATCTCAGCGAACCAATGTTATTTTCAATCCCAATTTTGAAGAAATGGGAGCTTTTAAAATGGATGGCATACCAAATGGAACTCTGATTTCTAATTTTGACTTTCCTGGAATACGTTACATGTGGCAAAACGGCAAGGTAGTAACTGTTGTGGACCAAAGAACGCTTGGTGTTCTCGATAATCAGATTGAGCAATTGAAAGATGAAACCAAGGAGCAAGCTAAGCAAGTATCTGAAAAGGAGGTTGAGGTTGCCGAGAAGAGAGCTGCTGAGAAGCCGTTAAGGCAGGGAAAAGCAGAAAGTCAGGGCGAAAGCAAATTGCCATCAGGTTCTTATAACATATTGGGGTGGGGTATGGGCGGTTTGGCAATTATTATAATTTTGGGTATCGGCTGGTTCATCCTTCGTAATTTTAAAAGGAATAAAGATGAACAGTCATAATCAACGACAAGGTCGGCGTATTTCTTTTAGTTTACTGTTAGCCCGCATATTTCACAAATACCGCTGTGGGAGAACTATTGGTCTCGATTATGAGTATTTGTTATCTGAAAGAAGAGCATTAGAATGAAGCCGAGGGGGATTAGTAAAAATAAGCTGATGTTCTGCGAGACAGTGAAGCCGAGGAATCCGAAAGGGTTGTCGTCTCTGAGGAATTCGATTCCGAACCTCGTGGGAGCATAGAGAATAAACATAAGAGCGAATACGGAGCCGGGAGCGGTCAAGAATTTATTTTCTTTGTTTTTTAGCGCTTTTTGCGGCCTTTTCCAGCAAAGAAAGAGAATAATGGCGATTAACAGGCCGTTGAGCGAAGAATACAACTCGGTGGGGTGAACGGGTAGAGAGCGGAGCTTGTTTTCATCCTTTAGATATTTTTCCTGCTGGGCAGTTAAGTCTTCACGTTTTTTAAGGATTTTCACTGGTGAGCCGTTTTGATAATAATGATTAAAGAAGCTCTCCGGTAATTTAAAATATGGTTTTTCTCTGTTTCTTTCGAGGTCAGGTTTGACCTGGCTTCTGTAAGCAAGGGAGCCGTAGGGGAAAGAGACGGCGCAGGGGACATCGGCGGGCTTGCCGTAGCAACAGCCATTGAGGAAGCAGCCAATTCTACCGAAAGCGAGAGCAGCCATCAGTCCGACAGCAACGATATCGAGGTATTGCCTGGTCGGCAGCTTATGAATAGTAAGATAAAGAATAATGACAAGTATTGCAAAGACGCCGCCGAGGAGCTCAAGACCGCCCTGCCAGATGGCAAAGACGGATAGGAGGTTGTCTTTGAAATTCCGGAAGTAATGGATGACGTAAAAAAGACGTGCTCCGATGAGTCCTGCGATGAGGGCGTATAGTGCGGCGTTTGTAATGTGGTCGGGGTTGGAGGTTAATTTTTTGCTCAGGAACCTGATGACGAACATCGCAATAAGAAAAGCTATGACCATCATCAAACCATAGCTTTTTATTGTCAAGCTTGTAAAAGGGATTCTGAAAAGTTCAGGATACATTCAGCAATAAGATTTATATTTATTAAGCTGTTTTTTTAATTTTATTGTCCTCGTCAAGGATAAGGACTTTCGGTTTTATATTTTTTGCTTCATCCGGGGAACAATAGAGGAAGCTAAAGATAATTATGATGTCGTTTTTTTTGATACGCTGCGCTGCGGCGCCGAGGATAGTGATTTGTCCGGAGCCGGCTGGTGCGGGGATAGCATAGGTTTGAAGCCGATTGCCATTGTTCAAGTCAGCGATAAGAACAATTTCATACGGAGTTATGTCGGCTTTTTTCATTAAGTCTTCGTCGATGGCGATGGAGCCGGGGTAGTTCAATTTGGCTTCTGTAACTTTTGCGTGATGCAATTTGCTTTTTAAAACTTTAACGAACATAATCAAATGTCCTTTAGTTAAAATCAACCGGTTTCAAAGGCAATATTATACACAATCAGCTTTTTGTGTCTATAAGAATATTGTCTATTAATCGAGCAGGTCCGAAGAGGACGGCAACTGCGATGAGCGTTTTTCCCTTGATATTTTCAAGCTCTTCGAGCGAGCCGGCATCGAGGATATCAATGTATTGTATTTCAGCGGATGCGGCTTTTTCAATTGTATTTTTGATTTCGGTTTTGATTCTTTCTGTGTTTTTAGTGCCGGATTGAATCAAGTTTCGAGCATTGCAGAGGGCTTTGTAAATGACGGGGGCTTGTTTTCTTTGTTCCGGTGTTAGATATTTATTTCTGCTGCTTACGGCGAGGCCGTCTTTTTCGCGGATGGTCGGGCAGGTGATGATTTTGAGCGGGAAATTGAGGTCATCGACCATTGTTTTTAAGACGATTGCCTGCTGTGCATCCTTCTGTCCGAAGAATGCGAAGTCGGGGTTTACGATATTGAAAAGTTTTGCGCAAATGGTAGTAACGCCGTCGAAGTGTCCCGGTCGAAACCGGCCACAAAGAGGAAGAGTGAGTTTTTCGACTTTTACCCAGGTGAGGTTTTTTCCGTGGTACATTTGTTTTACGGTCGGGACGAAGACGAGGTCAACGCCTTTATCTTCGCAGATTTCGAGGTCTTTTGACAACGTTCTGGGGTAGTTTTTAAAATCTTCCCGCGGTCCGAACTGTGTGGGATTAACGAAGATGCTGACGACGGTGCAGCCGCATTTTTTTACGGAGGTTTCCATAAGTGAACAGTGGCCTTTATGCAGTGCTCCCATAGTGGGGACGAAACCGATTATTTTGTTTCGTCTGCGTGCGGTTTTTATTAAATCTGCCGCTTTTTTTATGGTTTTTGCGATTTCCATAATATTTTATTTATTAACACAATTTTGTCAGAAGTAAAGCTGATTATATGAGAATATAATGCTTTACGCAGTTGAGCAATTGCTTGCAGCCGTTGCGCTCTTCAGCGTTTAGCTGCGGAAAAGTTAACGTGAGCAGTGGCGAGGTTTTCCAGATGGAGAAAAGTTTTTCGTATTGGTCGTCGAGTGATTTGAGGAAATCCAGCTTAATTTTTTGTTCATAGGGGCGGTTTCGTTTGTGTATTCTGCCGAGGCAATTTCGTGGTGAGTCCTTGAGGTATATTACGAGCGTGGGTTTCGTTACTTTCCGGGCGAAACAAGGGTAAACTTTCCGGTAGAGTTCAAGCTGTTGTTCGTCGAGGGTTTTTTCGGCATAGATAAGCTCCTTTTGGAAGATGTAATCTGAGACGGCGATTTGCGGAGGAGAGAGGGCTGTTGGGTTCAACTGCTCTGCTCTGTGAATAAGGAAGAATAGCTGAGCATTGAGTGACAACTCTACCTGGCCGGCGTAAACTTTCGGGAGGAACGGATTTTTTGCGTAAGGTTCGAGTATTTTTCTGCAATTAAGCGACTGTGCTATTTTTTTAGTCAGTGTGGTTTTTCCTACTCCGATGACTCCTGCGACGGATATTAGCTGAGGGGTATCCGGGTTCAATTTGAAATCACAGCCGTTCAGTCTTTCTGCAAGGACTGATACCGATTCCTTAAGCGTCGGGTGCTGGAGGTTTTTGTCGAGCCGGCAGAGCGTTTCGAGGACAAACGAGCGGAGGTGCATCTGCGGGTGGGGCACTTTTAAATCGGGGGTGTTTATAATTTTGTCCCCGAAGAGCAACAAGTCCAAATCGATTGTTCTCGGAGCCCACTTTTTTGTTCTTTTTCTCTGGAGGGAGTTTTCTATATTGAGCATTTCCTTGTGGAGTTTTTCCGGCGGCAGAGCAGTTTCGATTTTGGCGACGGCGTTAAGAAATTTCGGCTGATTTTTTTGTCCGAGCGATTCAGTTTCGATGATGTCGCTTGTATTGATGAGTTTTATATTTTTGTTTTGTGTAAGGGCATCGACGGCAGACTTGATGTATTTACCCCGATTGCCCAGGTTACTACCGAGGCCTATATATGCAGTATTTATTTTTGCCATTTTTCTTTAAATTTGAAGCTCAGCAATTCTCTGTATGGCCTCTTTTACGTTTTTCGGTTTTGCGAATGCGGACAGCCGGAAGTAACCCTGCCCGGAAGGTCCGAAGCCGGCGCCAGGCGTGCAGATGACATTTGCTTTTTTGAGGAGCAGGTCAAAGAAATCCCAGGAGTCGGTATCGTCCGGGGTTTTGACCCAGACATAGGGAGCGTTAGTGCCTCCGTGGACGCGGTAACCGAGTTCGGAGAGCTTATTGCGAATAAGCCGGGCGTTGCTCATATAGAGGTTTATAATTCCCAGGATTTGTTTTTTCCCTTCGCTGGAGTAAACGGCCTGTGCGCCGCGCTGTGAGATATACGAGACACCGTTGAATTTCGTGGAGTGTCGTCTGTTCCACAGGTGGTTTACGTCAACGGTTTTGCCGTCTTTCGTATATGCTTTCAACTGTTTCGGGATGACGGCGTAGGCACATCTTATGCCGGTGAAGCCGGCGGTTTTCGAGTAGCTTCTGAATTCGACGGCGACATTTTTGGCATCCGGGATTTCGTATATTGAATGGGGTATTTCCGGTTCGGAGATGAAGGCCTCATAGGCGGCGTCGAAGAAGATGACGGCTTTTTTTCTTTTAGCGAACTCGACCCACTTTTTTAGAGTTTGTTTTGAAGCTACGGTCCCGGTGGGGTTGTTAGGGAAACAGAGGTAGATTATATCGACGTCAGCATCAGGGAGCTGCGGGAGGAAATTATTTTCAGCGGTACAGGGCATATACAGGATATTTTCGTACTGTCCGTTTTGTTTTACATTTCCAGCTCTTCCAGCCATAACGTTAGTATCGACATATACGGGATATACAGGGTCTGTTACAGCGATGACGTTATCTGTGCTAAAGATTTCCTGAATGTTTGCGATATCACATTTTGCGCCGTCACTAACGAATACCTCGCTTTTGTCAAGTTTTACGCCCCTGGGTTCGAAATCATTTTCGATGATTTCTTTTATGAGGAAATCGTATCCTTGTTCCGGTCCATATCCTCGGAAAGTATTTTCTTTTGTCATATCATCGAGCGCTATTTTCATAGCATCGACGACGGCTGGCGCCAGCGGCTGTGTTACATCCCCGATACCCAGACTGATTATGCGTGTACTTTTGTTATTTTGCTGATATTTTCGGACTCTTCTTGTGATTTCCGGAAAAAGGTATCCGGCCTGCAGTTTTAGGAAGTTTTCGTTAATTTTCGCCATAATTTACCACCTCTAAGGGAGCAGCGTTATTTTCCCGTTTCAGGCACATTATAAGAGAAAGATATTCTATTGGCAGTTCGGTCTTAAGTCAATATTCAGGTGAGAAAGATTTAAGTAACGGTCATTATTAGCGATAAGTAAAGATAAAGATGTAAAATTAAAAAAGGAGATACGAAAAGGATGCTGCAGATAAACGAAATAATGACGACCGATGTAATAAGCGTGAAGTGTCACACTCCAATCCATAAGGCGATTGAATTGGTAATAAAGAAGGGCATTTCCGGTCTTCCGGTAGTTGACGACGATATGAACCTGATAGGCATAGTTTCAGAACGGGATATGCTGAAACTATACAACAATACCGAAGCAATTGAAAAGAAGAGAGTAAGTGATTTTATGACTCAGCCGGCGGTCCATTTTGAAGAAACAGAGAGTGTCTTATCTGTAACGGAGTTTTTTGTCAAAAATATATTCCGGAAGATACCGATAACCTCCAACGGGAAGCTGGTCGGGATGATAAGTATAGTAGATGTTCTCAACTACATATTCGAAACGTGCGGTGAGAGCGGCAAGGAAGCTGTGCAAACACAAAGTTTGAATTAGTAATCGGTTTTCCCGGATAGTTTCAGTCAACGGGGGAAGATGAAGTCCAGGAGGCGGGTTCACTTGAGGTCACGTCACAATATCAAGGCAAGGAACAGCAGCAGGACACATATCGAAGCGAGTGCGAAGGTAATCTTCGAGAACCTATTATATTTTGCCAGGGTTGGGTCCTGGTCTTCAAATTCGTAATAAATATCATCGAGGTCTTCGTTTATGCTTTTTAGTTTCGATTGAAGGTAAAGGTATGCAGCAAAGGAAATCAGGAAAAGCGGTCCTGCAATGATATAGATTAAAGCTTTCATAATAACGGCTATGTTAAAGGTAAGTTTGAAATAATCAAGTGTAAAGGCCTGCGGGATTGTATATCCGATTTTGTCAAAAATGCAGGACATTTTCTGTGTTTCAGACTAAAATGACTTGCTCCTGGAGACAAAATAGAGTC
>JAUVVQ010000058.1 GCA_030604525.1 Phycisphaerae bacterium
CTGCCAATTTTCAATAAAACCGCCTCGAAAACGAAAATCCTTGAACGTCCAAGGTGAATTTGGTAAGATTTTGATGTCGTAAGGAGAAAAATATGCTTTTTAACCGTGTAAATGGGAAATGTCAGCTTATAGCTTCTTTTATTAAAGGCGAATCTCCCTATTTGGGGAAGACGTAGATAATAATATGCTTACAATCGTTCCGCTGTATGAATCCTCTGTTAATATATACGGATTCTGAATATGTTGCAAAGACAAGCATGCGCAGATCATTCTCTCTTGTTCAAATTTTGAATAAGAAGATTATCGTTTTCTTCTCAAGGCCACCGCACCGAGGCCGAGCAGCAAGAGAGTTGTGGGTTAGTCATGCTTATCCTTTTTGCCTTGTTTGTCTTTGAGCCTATAGATTAGAACACCGATTATGATTGACACAAGCGCCCACTGTGCAACAAGATTACCTAATAGTACAATGCTAAATTTATCCAGAAGAAACCGATACTCTACCGCTTCCCCCCCCGGACGTAGAGGGGGTCCCTGATATTTAACAGGCGGAAAAAGGCTCATGAGCGTGATAAGAACAACACCTACCCGTAAAACGATTTTTTGTTTCTTGTTCATAGCACCAAGTCCACATACGGTCCAAGAGACACTACCTTCTGACACTTGCGGCTTGAGAAATCTGGCGGTTTTAGACGAAACATCAAGAGTTCAGTACAAGACAATATCTACTTGTCAGTTTCAGTCTACCCGTCCTATAGTTGAAAAGCAAGGGTATTTTGCGCAAATCGTTGTCTACAATGACAATTTGAGTTAGAATGATTGGATTTCGGGTGTGCTGGATTAAAATTATTTCCGTCTGCTGAGAAAAAAGTGCCGGATGCCTTTAATTCTCCTTAGTGCAAATCAATGGCACAGCACAAGTACAACAGACTTTTTGGCTTCATCAATCAGTTCGGTTCGTTTATCCGGCATTGCCTTTTTGTGTGGATTAAACGCAGGCAATGTGTCCAAGAAAGGTAACACAAATGAACTCTTTATTGCGTAATTAACGTTTTGGGGAATCGCACCTGTGTACATAAGAGTTGCAATTTCATCTAACCGAGCAGCAATTACACCAACGACCTGGCCTTTTGAATTTATCAGCGGGCCACCGGAATTGCCGGGTTGAACTGGAATGCTTATTTGAAAAAATCTTTGGTTTCCACCCATTCCGGAGAGCGAATTGATGGAGCCCTTAGTATATTTTGGTTCGTAGCCCTGTATTTGTATCTGTGGGAAACCTAAAGTAAAAACTTCTTCTCCTGTCTCTATCTTTGAGCTGGAAATGATTGGCAGGAAAGAAGCGTTTATTTTGTCAGCTTTGAGAACAGCGACATCTATGGCTTCGTCTTTATAAACAACCTGTGCAGAAGTATTGGTGTTTTGGTTCAAGAGTTTTATTTGAGTGGCATCTTCAACTACGTGAGCAGCAGTTACAACGTAACCGTTTGATGAAACAAAGAAACCTGTGCCATAAGAGGTAGTTTCAGAGATATTTGCCGGCTTATTGGACATAGAATTGGTTTCATTTTTTGCTACAAATTTTTTCGCTAACTGCTGTGCTTGTGCAATCTGAGGCGGAGTCATAACTCTTTGCAATTTGGCTTTAAAATCAGAAATTTTAGAATAATCGAGACCATTTTTCCCAGCCAAAAGTGCCCACTTATATGCTTCAACGTAATCTTCAATCACGCCCCGGCCAGTGTAGTATAATATCCCCAAATTGCCCTGGGCTGCAGCATACCCCTGCTCAGCGGCTTTTCTGTACCATTCCGCCGCCTTGGTGTAATCCTGAGGAACGCCCTGGCCATTGGCATATTGCACCCCCAAATTATACTGGGCTTCAGCCAATCCCTGCTCGGCGGCCTTCCTGAACCATTCTGCCGACTTGGTGTAATCCTGAGGAACGCCCTGGCCATTGTAGTATGATATCCCCAAATTATACTGGGCTGCAGCATACCCCTGCTCGGCAGCCTTCCTGAACCATTCCGCTGCCTTGGTGTAATCCTGAGGAACGCCATGGCCATTGGCATATGATAACCCCAAACTACACTGGGCTGCAGCATACCCCTGCTCGGCGGCTTTTCCGAACCATTCTACTGTCTTGGTGTAATCCTGAGGAACGCCATAGCCATTGTCGTATTGCACCCCCAAATTATACTGGGCTTTAGCATACCCCTGCTCAGCGGCTTTTCTGTACCATTTTACTCCCTTTTTATAGTCCTGAGGAACGCCTCGGCCATTGTCGTATAATACACCAAGATTATACTGGGCTACAGCATCTCCCTGCTCGGCGGCTTTTCTATACCATTCCGCCGACTTGGTGTAATCCTGAGGAACGCCCTGGCCATTGGCATATTGCACCCCCAAAAGATACTGGGCTTCGGCCAATCCCTGCTCAGCGGCTTTTCTGAACCATTCCGCCGCCTTGGTGTAATCCTGAGGAACGCCCTGGCCATTGTAGTATGATAACCCCAAAAGGTGCTGGGCTTCAGCTATTCCCTGCTCAGCGGCTTTTCTGTACCATTCTGCCGACTTGGTGTAATCCTGAGGAACGCCCCGGCCAGTGGTGTATGATACACCAAGCTTGAACTGGGCTTCAGCTATTCCCTGCTCAGCGGCCTTCCTGTACCAGTGAGCGGTTTTTTCATAATCCTGTTTGACGTTGTCTCCTACACGATACATATCACCGAGTAGGAGTTGGGCATTCGGGTCGCCGTTTTCGGCTTTGGTTTGCAGTTGTGTGAACTCTTGAGTTAAATTAGGCTCATTTACTTCTTCGGCAAAGCAAACGCTTAACAGACAGGATGAAAGAATAAGAAAAAACAGGACTTTCCGCATTTGTAATACTCCTTCTAATAGTCAATCATAATTATAGAATAGTGTATCACTAATGCCAAATAACAGCAAATACATTCCACAGGGATAACGAAAGGTTTCCGTGTTTTTTTGTCGGCGGTATTAGTTAATTCCTGCTGCGGAAAGGGAAAATCGATGAAGTTAATCCAGTGAAAACATTGGTAACGAGCAAACAAATGGATTCCTGCCCCTGCTCCCCGCTTCCGCGGGGACAAGTTTACCCCTGCAAAAGCAGGCAGTGGTGACAATCTTTCGCAGGAATGACAAGCGGAGATGTGAAGGCGGGGGTGATAATAATATCAAAAATCAAAATGCAAAATGCAAAACTGATGAGATTGCCGCGTTGGTGGCAAAGCAACGGAAGAACCCCCGAGGCAGGTCTCGGGGGCTAAGCATAAAAGATAAAAACAACCCCCGAACGGTTCGCCTTCGGTGGATCTTCGACCTTCGGGCGATAATAATATCAAAAATCAAAATGCAAAATGTAAAAATGATGAGATTGCCACGTCGCTTCGCTCCTCGCAATGACAGGATTAACAGATTGAGATTGGTGCGTTGGTATTGAGGGTTAGTCCGGGTAAGCAGCAGGTAAACCCCCAGAACAAATCCGGGGGCTAAACATAAAGGATAAAAGCAACCCTCCGAATAAATTCGAGTGGTGCTGCAGGGTGTCGGGAGTTGTGGTTATTTAAGGCCGAGGACATTGGTCATTGAATAGTAGCCGGGCTGTTTGCCTATAAGCCATTTGGCGGCTCTCAAAGCGCCCCGGGCAAAGGGTGTCTTGCTCTGTGCGGAGTGGCTTAGCGTAACGGTCTCGCCCAGCGTGCCGAAAATAACCTCGTGCTTTCCGGTAATGTTGCCCGCCCGAATTGCGTGTATGCCGATAGTGTTTTTTTTGCGAAGCGAATCCGGTCCTTTTCTGCCGTGAACAAGACAAGCGGGGTAATCCAGATTAGCGGCTTTGGAAATATTTTCCGCAAGTGTCAAGGCGGTCCCGCTGGGAGCATCCTTCTTGAAACGGTGATGCTGCTCAATGATTTCCACATCATAATCCCCGCCAAGCATCGAGGCGACTTTGCCGACAAGCGAGAATAGGACATTCATTCCCGCACTCATATTGGTACCGTATAATACCGGAATTCTACCGGCAGCGGATTTGAGTTTCTGATGCTGCTGGTCGGATAATCCGGTAGTCCCCATAACTAAAGGACAGCCGTTTGTCAGGCAGTAGTCAACCGATTTCCCCGCCGCTTCGGGTTGAGAAAAATCTATCACCACATCCGCACCTGAAGGATATTCGGCAGCGATTTCGATGCCGAGAGACTCGACGCCGGCCAATACGCCTGCGTCTTTGCCTGTATCAGTATGAGCTGTTCTTTCGACAGCACCAACTATCCGGAAGTCTTTGTCCTCCGCCGCCAGCGAGAGAATTAACTTACCCATTCGACCTGCCGCCCCGATTATTAAAAGTTTTGAACTCATTTTCAACTCCCTTCATTGAATTTGCCGATAAAGATAGAAATATAACCAACAAAAGAAATATTTACAAGCTCAAAGAGGTTCAGCTTGATTATTTCCTCAAACTATGTGTAAAATCAAGCGTAGAGCGATTAGTAATAATAACTGCTTATTTCGGTAACTTACGGAGGTGTAAAATGAGTAAATATCTTATAGGTTTTGCGGTTGGCTTTTGTGCAGTCTCTTTATTCTTTTGCGGCTGTGAGAGCGATGCGCAAACAGGCGCTGCCATCGGTTCCTTAGCTGGGGCTGGAATAGGCCAGCTCGCAGGCGGCGACACCAAATCCACACTTATCGGGGCCGCTGTAGGCGGAGGCGCCGGATATGTGATTGGGAACGAACAGGACAAGAAAAAACAAACAACCGGAATTGATACACCACGCCAATATACGAATACCGTAACCGTGAACATCACTAACAGCAACGGTTCTGTCAGCAGCGTTACGCTAAGAAGGCAAGGCGTTGGATATGTAGGAGAAAAAGGCGAATATTACGACCACCTGCCTACGGAAGAAGAATTACGAGGCGCATACGGATTCTAACCCGGTTTTGTTTGAACAACATAAAAGTATAAAGTGCAAAATGCGATAAGTACCGAGCGGCAAAAGCAAAAAGGCCTGGATTTTCCCAGGCCTTATTTTTCTTTGCAGTTGATTCTTCAATAAAATCTTACACCGGATTATATATTCTTACCTGGCTTGGTTTTTGCTGCGGCCTGTCAGGCCAGTTCAATGTATCAAACAAAAACTCACAGCCCTGCCTTATCATCACGTTCGGCATCGAGGGAAACATCTCCAGGGTAGCTGTTATCCGGTTGTCGTATTTGCTCAAAGCATTAAGAAGATAATCCCAATTCTCCCGCGATATACCCTCTTGTAATCCTGGCGGTTCGTGGTCATCTTTAGTGCCGTAATTATCTGAAAGATGAAGGCAGGCAATCCTCTCGGCTAAATCATCTACATAGTTTTTGAATCCATAGTTTTTGTCAAGATTGGCATAACCCGTGTCGAGACAATAATGAATCGAATCGAATTTTTCTCCCAACTGTTTAAGTTTGGACAAATCCCCTGTTTCAATACAAAGTTTGACGTCCAAATCCTCGGCGAGACCGACTATTTCAGATGCAAAATCGCAACCATTTATCTCAGGGGAATTTTCTAAACCAAGACTCTTCAAATTTGCCACCATATCAGCGTCTAAAAGCTTGGCACAATCCATCTGTTCCTTCCACTGTTCCAAAGTCGGTTTATCGTCACGAGAGCGCATTAAAACAAGCATATCTTTGGTAACATCGGCAAGCCGGTCCCAATTATGCCTCCGGTAACGACATTCCGTCTGCCCCTTTATATTGGGCCATAATTCCACTCCGAAGCCAAGATTCTTCAAATACTCGCATTCCATCTCGAAAGAGAGGTTTGTCTCCCGCCACCAAAACACCATCGTTGATATTGCATAGCGAATATTCATCAGTTTTTCCCTGTTCCGATAATAAAAACAGCCTTCAAATATAATGTCATAGTTAGTATCGTTCAAAAAAGCATACAACTTCAGGGTTCTTTCAAAAGATTCCCTTTTTTTTCTTTCCTTTAGCAGGCCTGAAAATATCCCTATATCAAGCTTTCTATTATTTATACGAATCTTTACAGCATTTCGACCAGCCAAACGGGGAAAAATCGCTTGCAGGGGAAAAAATCTATTGCAATATTCTCCTATGGTGTTAAAATCAGTGTTTTTGTTAAGGGCAATCAAAGCTATGAAAAAAGACATACATCCGAAATACCAAAAAAGCGTAGTGCATTGCGGCTGCGGGAATACCTTCGAAACCCGCAGCACCGTAAAGGAAATTCGCGCGGAAATTTGCTCGATGTGCCACCCGTTCTACACAGGTAAGCAAAAATACATCGATAGTGCCGGAAGAATAGAACGATTCCAGAAAAAATACGGCAGTGATTACTTCAAAAAGAGAAAAAAGAACAAAGAACAATAGCTGAGTTCCTATATTACAATAGCGTTTAACGCTCAACCGGCCAAATCTCATCACAAAGCGTTATACGCTATTTTAGTTTCGGAGAAATTTTCATTATGAGCGAAAATAAAGACGCTTTTTTCTCTAAACTCGAAGAGCTAAATCAGCGATACCGCCAAATCCAGCAGAAGATAGCTGAACCAGATATCGCTTCGGACCACTCAAAACTGATACCTCTTACAAAAGAACAGGGGAAACTCAAGTCTATCGTCAACAAATACAGGGCATTGAAGAAAACTCAAGAAGGCATTAAAGACTCAGAGGAAATAATAAATGATGAGTCATCAGAAGAAGATTTCAAAGACTTAGCCAAGGATGAACTCAAGGAGCTTCAGGAGAAATACGAGAAGCAGGAAGAAGATCTTAAAGACATTTTTGTAATGTCGGACGATATGGACGTTAAATCTATTATGATAGAAATACGAGCCGGCACAGGAGGTGACGAAGCAGCGCTGTTCGCAAGAGATTTATACAATATGTATGCAAAATACGCTGAAGACCGAAAGTGGAAAAACGAGCCGTTGGCCTTCCGTCCAACTGAAATGGGTGGTCTCAAAGAGGCGATTTTCTGCCTGAAAGGGCGCGGGGTATGGTCTGAACTCGGATACGAAGGCGGCACACATAGAGTCCAACGAGTCCCGGAAACCGAATCACAGGGCAGAATTCATACTTCGGCTGCAACGGTGGCGGTCCTGCCCGAACCGGAAGAACTGGAAATCAATATCGATGCCAGCGATGTCGAAGAACACGTCAGCAGGTCAAGCGGACCCGGCGGACAAAGCGTCAATAAATTAAGCAGCGCGGTGAAACTTGTGCATAAGCCGACCGGAATCAGCGTCAGTATGCAGGACGAAAAAAGCCAGCACAAAAATCGTGCAAAGGCCTGGAGAATCCTTAAAAGCAGAATCTATGAACACTATGAAAGCGAAAAGCAAGCAGAAATAGACTCCAAAAGAAAAAGTATGATTGGCTCCGGCGACAGGTCGCAAAAAATCAGAACTTATAATTTTCCTCAAAACCGCGTTACCGACCACAGGATAAAAGTCTCGCTTTACTCACTCGATAAAATAATTGCCGGCGATTTATCCGAGCTTATCAAATCCTTAAAAGAACACGACAAACAGGAAAGATTGAAAAAACTTTAATTTAACACATACCATTCGGGATAAAAAAATGAGAGTTATTTTCACCGGAATGGTCGGACTTGACAAAAAGAGCTATCTGGCCAATCTTTGCCAGTTCGCCGAGAGAAAAAACAAACACATACTGCTGTGCAACGTCGGGGATATGATGTATGCGGAAGCGCCCGATATAACTGCCGGGAAGATTCTCGATATCCCCATCAAACGTCTAAGCTCCTTAAGACGAAGCGTTTTCAAAGATATAATCGCCAAATCGCAAAAAGCATCCGAGCTGTTCGTGAACACCCACGCTACGTTTCGCTGGCGGCACGGTTTGTTTCCCGCCGTTGACTTCGACCAGGTAAGAAAGCTGAACCCGGATATGTATATCTGCTTAATCGACGGGGTTGCCGCACTGCATACCCGCCTTTCAAAAGAACACGGCGGCGAACACACATTAAAAGACCTGATAGTATGGAGAGAAGAGGAACTTATCAGCACCGAGATGCTCCGCAACGGGATAAATGAAAAGAGGCCTTTTTACTGCCTTGCCCGTGGTTCCGAAAAACAAACTATCGATACGGCTTACAAACTAATTTTCGAAACCCAAACGCCCAAGGCCTACCTGAGCTTTCCGATGACCCACGTCGCTGATATGCAGGACGTTAAAAAGGAAATCAAAAAGTTCCGAGGCCGGATGAAGAAATTCTTTATCTGCTTCGACCCAGCCGACATAGAGGAAACATACCTGCCTCATTACGCCAAAATCGCTGAGAAAAACAACAAAAACTATATCGAAATTACCGCCCTGCGTGAAAAAATTCGTCTGAACTTAAAGGAAGTAAAGCAAATTGAAAAAGATATACACAGCCAGATATACGCAAGAGACTTTATGCTGATTGACCAGGCGGATATGATAATCAGCTTTATCCCGACATTGCCCGACGGGAAAGCTTCCATTTCAAGCGGGGTCGAAAGAGAGCTTCAACACGCTTACGAAGCATCGAAGGAAGTTTATGTCATCTGGACCGCTGAAAACCAGCCTTCGGTATTCGTAACCCAGACAGCGACAAAGGTATTTACCCACATCGATAACGCAATGGACTTTTTCAAAAAGAAATTTAGCCATTGATGACACAGATGTTACAGATTTGTATGGAAATTCTAAATACTAATTCCTAAATCCTCTAAACAAATTCAAATATCTAAATTTTAATGTTCAAAATATTTCACCACCTATAAAGAGCTCAAAGGAAATTCGCCAAAGAGGTTACAGAGAGCACAGAGAAAAAATCAGAATTAAAAAACAGAAAAAAAAAAGATAATTTAGCTACAGATGACACCCTATTAGAAAAAATGACTGGTTTTTAACGGGGCAAAACGGATACCCGCCTGCGCGGGCACAAGTTTTTATTGGTTTTTGGAGTGGCTGGAGAGATTATTACTAATTATTTTCAGAAAAGGGTTGATTAGTAGTCCGATAAATGGTAAAATGGCGGGGTTATAGGTTATTAGGAGACAAAAGTTATGAGAAGGAAAACTATCCGGTTCATATTGCTGGTCGTAAGTTTGTCAATTCTGGTGCCGGGGGTTGTTCGTGGGCAATCAGCTTTTGACGGCTCGATAATTGGCTGGGGCGAGCAGGTTGTGGGCGTTGACCTGAGCGGCGATTTTACCGCCATAGCAGCAGGCGGCTGGCACAATCTGGGCCTCAAGCAGGATGGCTCCATCGTCGCCTGGGGATACAATGGCTGGGGCCAGTGCAATGTCCCTTCGCCCAATGCCGATTTTACCGCCATAGCAACAGGCGGCTTTCATAGTCTGGGCCTCAAGCAGGATGGCTCCATCGTCGCCTGGGGATGGAACGAGTACGGCCAGTGCGATGTCCCTTCGCCCAATGCCGATTTTATCGCCATAGCAGCAGGCGGCTCGCACAGTCTGGGCCTCAAGCAGGATGGCTCCATCGTCGCCTGGGGACGCAACTACGACGGCGAGTGCGATGTTCCTTCGCCCAATACCGATTTTATCGCCATAGCAGCAGGCGGCTATTACAGCTTGGGCCTCAAGCAGGATAGCTCTATCGTCGCCTGGGGAGACAACGACTACGGCCAGTGCGATGTCCCTTCGCCCAATCCCGATTTTATCGCCATAGCAGCAGGCTACCGGCACAGCTTGGGC
>JAUVVQ010000027.1 GCA_030604525.1 Phycisphaerae bacterium
CGTTTTTAATTAGTGAACGTTTTTAATTAGTGAACGTTTTTAATTAGTGAACGTTTTTAATTAGTGAACGTTTTTAATTAGTGAACGTTTTTAATTAGTGAACGTTTTTAATTAGTTAACTTTTTTAAGGAAGAGAAGGAAATGTCCACACCTTTGTTATCTGTGTATTGGCGGGCAAACTCTGCCTTGAGCAGTTGTTACCGGTTCAAAATCCCCGACAATCATCAATTCCACAGGTCTATTTTATAGGTGGAGGATAAGTGAATCACATACATCTCAATTCGTTAAAGGCGGGTAATCTGCGCCTATCGTCGCAGGATAAACATATAAAACATTTGTACACAAAAATTATTTATTAGGAGGACTGATTATGAAAAAAACAATTTTACTGAGTTTGTGTCTCTTGTTTATGACCGGGACATTTGCATTCGGCTACGCGGTTACCGGCCGAGTCCTGGACGCAAGCGGCAATGGGGTCAGCGGAGCAAGCGTGTATATAGACTGCTATCCCAGCTCCGGCAGCGCACATCATGACACCGACACAAGCGGTACTTATGGTGGTTATGCGGGAGGATGGGCACTTTGCAACTGCAATGGCGAAAAAATGGTTGTAAAGGCCGTCAAAGGTAACCAGTCAGGGACTGTCACCTGGACCGCCAGTGGAGTAGCGGACGTTAAGAATGTAACCATCAGCCAGCCCATGCCCGCCACCGCTGAGCTGCATTGTGAAGCAGAACCAATGGCTATAGAAGAACCTTACTCCACTCAAGTCGCTCAAGTACAGTTTTATATGCAGCCATATGCTACCCCGCTGCTCGTCAACGGCGGGCATACAACGATGCATTACAACACGGAAACAATGAGCTGCACCGGCGTATCCCCAATGGCCCCATTTACTTTCTCTGAGCCTCCTATTATTGACCCGGTTACCGGGACAATTGACGTGCAGGCCAACGCCCCGCCTGGGATGTACATACCGGTGCCGAACGGAGTAAGTCCGACTCCGTTCTTTTCAATCGAGTTCGAGGCCCAGGATTTTAATCTCCCCGGCACAGTAAGCTATGTTACACTTACAAGCAGCGAAATTGAAACCGAGGGGGGTGGTATGATTAGCGCTTTCCCGAGTCAAACCGAATGCGTCCTCGGCGAGCCCGAAGGATGTAAACCGTACTTTATGATTGACTCCCAGAGCGAATGGGCTGAAGCGCTCGCTTCCGAATGGCTGGATGCATCTATATCACCGATGCTGGAAAGCGAATGGGACAACTACATAGCCCAATGGAACGACCCCGAAAGCGAAACGGAAAGCGAACCTTATCCCGACACGACCTTTATGCCGGCTGAACTGTGGGTCTACGGGGGAGGCGGCGGCGGTGCCGCAGAGCCGTGCGACGCCGGTCTCGTAATGGCCTGGGGACCTGATGACCCGCCCACCGGCGAGTATGCAAGCGCTTGGAAATATGATTACGGAATGGACCCCGACCTGCGAAACTCCACGATAAAGGTAACAATAACAGCACCGCAATTCGGTATAGCAGGCGTTCAGATTAATGCGGTTTCATTTGCGATTACCGATGTAGCCGGCCTGAGACGTTCCTGGTGGTGGAATGTTGGCAATCCCCCAGCTCCAATACAATGGAACACTCCAACTACTGTAACCATCAATACCGCAAAGACCGGTCTAATGGCAACCACTCCAATAGCCAGCGGTTATATGAACGCTGCAGGATTTAATCTGGCACAGTCACAGAGCTTCGATGTTGACGAGAATGGTGCGTGGATTTTTGGGTCGCAGCCTATTCCCCCACCTGGAAAACCGACCTTTGGAGGAATGTGGAACTACTGGCATAACCTGCTTGTTACCCGAAACATCGGCGGGCCTCCCGGAGTTATCTCAAAGTGGTATATAAAATACACACAACCACCGGTCGTTATCGACCCCAATGAAGAACCTCCACAAATTTCCGGCTGGGATGAGCTTTCAGATTACGAGCAACGTCCCGTGATGGCGGATGATTTCCCCTGCTATGACGACAGACCAATCACGGATATCCACTGGTGGGGTTCGTTCCTCGGATGGTCACAGCCGTATCCACCGCAATTGCCCAGCGCATTTCATATCGGTATCTGGACGGATGTGCCGGACCCAGACCCTTGCGACATCGACACATTCAGCCATCCAAAAGAGCTTATCTGGGAAAACTATTGCGATAATTACGTATGGAATTTTGTAGGTTACGATGTGGACCCAAGAAATGCGGACCCCACATTTGATAATGAGGCCTGCTTCCAATTTACTCAGCTTCTCTCAGAAGATGAGTGGTTCCAGCAGGAACCGCTTGAGGACTCGAACCAGCCGAATATCTACTGGCTGAGCATCGCACCAATCTGGGCCGGACAAACAACAGATTATCAATGGGGCTGGAAGACAAGAAAACACATCTTCCAGGACGACGCCGTCAGAATACAGGATGCAACTACCTGGCCGGTGGCACTCGGCTCTCACTGGACCGGCGGAGTACCGCTACAATATCCTGAATGGCCAGGGGGAGGAGAAACCTGGGACCTGGCTTTTGAGTTAACAACAAACATGCCAGACCCCAATAAACCTGCTTCCGCTGACCTGAACGGCGACCGCTTCGTTGATTTCTTCGACTTCGCAATCTTTGCCAACCAATGGTTGACAACTGTCCCCTAAACAACACTGACCGCTTGAACTTAAAGGGCTGTGAGGCAATCATTAGCTTCACAGCCCTTTTGTTTTTGAAAATCAATCATTTATGAAAAATGATATTTAACCGCCGATTTTTTTAGCTCTTTGACGGTAGGTAAAATCTCAAAAGAAGTTATGCTCTCGGCTTGTGTAAAATTATCTATCGCCCGCTGAATATCACCCATACTCGCCCCGTGCATCATAGCGAACAGATTATAATCCCAGCCGGCGAATGTCCGCCGTTGATAACAATGACTCACCGCCTTAAACCGCCCCAGATGCTCCCCCGCAGGCTTTACCTATTTCTCAGAAACCTCGCAGGCAAACAACACATTGGCAACAAAACCAAGCCGGCTTCCAACCTCAGCAAAAGGGTTCGGGCAAATCGATACCCCCTCCTGCAGAATATTGCATAGCTTCTGCTGCACTTTTGTCAACGCCGGGCTTACCTTCTATCTTCCCACTTTTGGCCAATACTGCAAACAGGGTCAGTCCCCAGATAATCACCGTTCATTGCATAAGCTCTGGCCCTGCAGCCACCGCATACATCCATATATTTGCAAACTCGGCAGGCACCCGTAAATTCCTGACGATTGCGCACCTTATTTAGAAACTCCGACTCGGTCCATATCCTGCCGAACTCAAAGTTCTCCTCTACAAGATTACCCGCCGATATATCGAGAAAACCGCAGGTCTGCACATCGCCGGAATCGCTTATAAACCCGAACCCGTTGCCGCCCATGCACCCATTGACATTATCAACTTTATCCAGCTTCTCCTGCCGAACTACCCGCGAAAACTGCGGGCCGCAGGTAACTCGTACATCAATACCCGAGGCAAGTTTCAAATGTATCAACTCGTGAAGGACATTTTCATATTCCACCGGGTCAAGAATCTCCTCCCAAATCTCTTTCGCCCGCCCTGTCGGCACGAGAATAAACGGATTAAAACAAGCAGCCCCCAACCGCTTTGCAAGCTCAGATATACCTACGAATTCATCAACGTTCAACTTGCTTATCGTGGTATTTATCTGAAAGCTCAAATCCCCTTCCTTAGCCGCTTTAGCCGCCCGGATTACCTCATCAAAAGCCCCCTTCGTCTGCCTGAATGTGTCGTGCGTCTCTGCCGATGCCCCGTCAATCGAAAGCGATATACTCGAAACACCCGCCTCCTTCAATTCAGCAATGCTTTTTTCATCAATCAAATAACCACAGCTCGCTAATGCCACACGTAACTTTTTGTCCCTGGCGTGACTAATAAGCTCGTAAATATCCTCTCGCTCCATCGGCTCACCGCCGGTGAATATAAAAAGGCACTTCGTAAAATCCGCTACCGATGTGATGATTCTTTTACACTGCTCTGTGGAAAGCTTATCTTTGCAGTCCTTTCCTGCATTCGCACGACAGTGTCGGCAATCATAACGGCAGCGCCTCGTCACCTCAAACGCCATCACCCGCGGTTTGGTTATTTCATTTGACATAATTATCGAAAACTATATGCAATTATAAACAATAGTCAATAAGCTTAATTTATTCTTTTAATTTGTACACAATACTGTTAATCGTTTATCTTCTTTGCGACTTCCTTGGCGAAGTAGGTTATGATAATATCCGCACCGGCACGTTTGATAGCGGTAAGGGTCTCGTTAATCGCTTCGTCTCTGTCAAGCAAATCCGCCTTGCCGGCACAGTTGAGCATCATATATTCACCGCTTACGTTATAAGCTGCGATAGGCACATTAAATTTCCGCCTCACCTGAAAGATTATATCCAGAAAAGCCAGTGCCGGCTTTACCATAACAATATCCGCACCCTCCTGTATATCCAGCTCAATCTCCGTCATCGCCTGCCGGACATTGGCGGGGTCCATCTGATAAGTCTTCCTGTCACCAAAGCTCGGCGCCGACTCCACCGCATCACGGAAAGGACCGTAAAATGAAGATGCAAACTTGGCGGCATAGGATAGTATCCCCACATCTTTATAACCGTTTTCATCCAGTGCCTGCCTGATAAAGCCCACCCTGCCATCCATCATATCTGACGGCGCAACCATATCCGCCCCCGCCGCAGCGTGTGACAAGGCCGCCTTCGCCAAAAGCTCCAGCGTAGAGTCATTATCAATCTTGCCGTCCTTTACCAGGCCGCAATGACCGCTGGCGGTATAAGCACAAAGACAGACATCGGTAATAACCAGAAGCTCCGGACTCGCCTTTTTTATCTCGCGAATCGACCGCTGCACTGCTCCATCCTCAGCCCAGGCCTCTGAGCCATTCTCATCCTTTTTCTCCGGCAATCCGAAAAGCAAAACCGCAGGTATCCCAAGTTTATGAACCTCCCGCCCTTCTCTTGCTATTGTATCAGGCGAAAAATGATAGCATCCATCCATCGATTTGATAGCTTCCCTTAGCCCCTCTCCAGGCCGGACGAAAAGAGGATAAACCAAATCATCGACGCTTACCTTCGTCTCTCGAACCAAACGACGCATTGCCGGACTGCCCCTCAATCTGCGCATCCTGTGTTCTGGAAAACCCATTTTCATATCTCCACTTATTTTTGTCTTTCTCCGTTACTAAGATAACAGGCCGGCTCGTTCAGCCAGTTCCGCTCATCTGAATCCGTTCCCAAAAAGCGGTAATTGCCTTTGCATAATTCAAACCACCTGCATCCCAGACATCTCTTATCAGCAAAATTATCTTTATCCCGCAGCCGTTTTAACACCGGCTCATCGGATTCCCAAATCTCTTTAAAACTTTTACGCCTGACATTGCCGAGCGAATAATTACGCCAGAACTGGTCCGTATAAACTTCTCCGTCCCAGCTTACACAACCGATTTTCTCACCGATTTTATTCCCGCCAGCTGAAACTAAAAGCTCCTTGGCACGCTCAAAATCGATGTGTTTTTCCTCCATCATTTTTAACAAAATAAATGGACCGTCGCAATGATTACCTACCGTAAGCACCTCCTCGATAGCCCCTTTATCCACATACTCTTTTGTCTTACTCAAGATATTCTCCACAGCCGCCCTGCTCTGTTCAGCAGTGGGATATTGGGCTTCTAACTGTTTAGCTCTTCCCGTCCGTATCAGATGATAAAAGCATATCCTCGGTGTCCCCGTCGATTCTGCAATCTCGAAAACCACAGGTATCTGGTCTATATTTCCTTTTGTTATTGTAAATCTAAGCCCCGTGCGAAGCCCGACCTTTTGACAATTTGCTATCCCCTCCATCGCTTTTTCGAAACAACCCTCAGTATTCCGGAAATTGTTATGAAATTCACGCTTGCCATCCAGTGATATCCCCACGTAACCGACACCAACTTCTTTTATATCTTTCGCAGTCTCCGAATCAATCAGCGTCCCGTTAGTGGAAAGCACACTGCGAAGCCCCAAGCTCCGAGACTCTCCAAGCAATTCGAACAAATCCTCGCGTAATAACGGCTCGCCGCCGCTGAATAAAACCACTGCCGCTTTAGCTGCTGCAAGCTGAGCTAATAATCCTTTGGCTTCTGCGGTACTCAACTGCTCATCGGTCTGGGCGGTGAAACTGTAACAATGACGACACCGCAGGTTACAACGCGGGGTACAATTATACACCACCACAGGACCGAAACGTCTCTTCGCCTCGTAACGCAGCTTATCCGATTGGCCCGCCAAGCCGCAGTATAACTTCGAAACATTAATCATTTACTTACACCATCTGGCTTAACAAAAGATTCTATCCCTTCGAGCAGCCCCTCAATATTATGCACAGAAGCTTCCAAATCCACCTTAACGCCAAGTGTCTTTAATTGTCCCGATGTCACCGGGCCGATAGAGGCGACCTTAACCTCACTCGAATCAATCAAATCTTTATCAACCTGGTCAAAAAAGCTCCTCACCGATGATGGACTCGCAAATGTCACCCAGTCAATCTCATTTGACTTGATTTTATCTTTCAGACTATCCGCATCTGAACGCCTTGGTTCAACAGTATAAACAGAAGTTTCTGTAACCTCCGCCCCACCCTTCTGCAAAATCTCCGCCAGCTCGGCGGATGCCTGCTCAGAACGTAATAACAGCATCTTCCTGCCTTCCCGATTAGCAAAGCCAAGCAGCCCTTTGCCAAGCTGACTGCTTGTAAAACTGCCCGGCACAAAATCCGCCTTTATCCCGAACTCAGCCAGCTTCTCAGCCGTCCTGTTACCTATCACCGCCATCCTGGCCGAGCCGAAAACACGCCCGTCTTTGCCCAGACTACACAACCAGTCGAAGAAAATCCTCACACCCTTCGCACTCGTAAAGACAATCCAGTCATATTCACTCAACTGCGATACCGCCTTTAAAAACTGACTGCTCGAAGTTGACGGTTTAATAAAAATTGTCTCAAAACAAACCGCTGCCCCGCCCCGTTTGTTAATCTTCGCCGCAAAATCCAGATTCCCCGTCCCGTCCCGCGTGACAACTATCCTTTGACCGAAAAGCGCTTTAGACTCGAACCAATCCAGCCGCAAATCGCCTCTCGCCGCCTCACCGATAATAATAATTGCGGGCGGTTGAATCCCGGCCGCCCTGCTCTCCCCAGGCAAAGCTTCGAGACTGCTTCGCACAACCTTTTGACTCGGCAAAGTCGCTTCGCTTATCACCGCAGCCGGCTTATCCTCCGACATACCATTTTCTATCAAACGCTCAGCAATAAATCCCAGATTCCCAACGCCCATATAAAAAACAATCGTCCCATCGAATTTTGCAAGCCACTTCCAGTCGATACCGCTCTGGCCCTTATCCTCCGCTTCTCTGCCGGTGACAAATACCACCTGCGAGCTGTACCTCCTGTCGCTAAGAATTATCCCCGCATACTCAGCCGCAGCAATACCCGCTGTTATCCCCGGGACAATCTCAAAATCGACACCCGCCTCGGCAAGCGCTGCCGCCTCTTCCGTCCCCCTGCCGAAAATACAAGGGTCACCCCCTTTTAACCTGACAACCGTTTCCACCTCAGCCGCTTTTTGAACAAGAAGCTCATTTATCCGTTCCTGCTTGAAAGTCTCCGCTCCAGTCCTCTTAGGCGTATAAATAATCTCTGCCTCCTCTCGCACATACCGCAAAACAGCAGGGTTCACCAACCGGTCATAAATCACACAATCAGCAGCTTTTAACAATTCAACTCCGCGCAGTGTAATCAACCCCACATCACCCGGGCCTGCCCCAACAAGATAAACCTTACCTTTTCTCTTACGAACCTGCTTCATTCTGTCTTTCCAGCTTTTTTAAAATCTCTCTGCCCCCCGCATCGAGAAGTTCGAATCCAATTTTTTTCGCCAATTGCTCTGCCTTACCGACAGAGGCCTTTTCAACTCGTTTGATAAACTTGCTGCCTTGTAAATCAGATATAAAAGCCCTGATAATTATATCATCACCGTCAATCTTTGCAAAAACTCCAACCGGGGCATGACAGCCGCATTGCATCTCGGAGAGAACCTTCCTCTCCGCAAAACTTAAAATCCTCGCCTCTTCATCGTTTATCCTGCTGAGAATTTCCCTTACCCGGTCATTTCCTTCTCTGCACTGAACTGCAAGTGCCCCCTGCGCCGCCGCCGGCAAAAACTCCAACGGATTAAAACAAAATGAAATCCTCTCTGCCAGCCCAATTCGCTCTACGCCCGCACGTGCAAGCACTATCGCATCAAATTCTCTTTTATCAACCTTCCCTATCCTCGTCGGGACATTGCCGCGTATCGGCACCGGTTCTAAATCCGCTCTTAAACGCTTTATCTGAACAACTCTCCGTAAGCTCGATGTCCCCACTCTCGCCGAAACCGGAAGCTCTTCGATAGAATTTACCCGCCCGGCTGCTATCAGACAATCTTCAGCAAACTCCCTGTTGCAAACCGCCGCTATGATTAAGCTTTCATTTTCCTTCACCGGCAAATCCTTGAAACTGTGGACTGCAAAATCCGCCTCGCCGGCGAGCAAAACCTCCTCAACACGCGAAGTAAAAAACCCCGCTCCATTCAACTTCCACAAAACCGTGCTTCTGTCACTGTCGCCTTTGGTGCCGACTTTTTTTACCTTTATTCGCAAATCAGGGTCAGATGTTCTCAACATTCCCTCGATTATCCTGGTCTGAACAATAGCAAGCTCGCCTCCTCGCGTTGCCGCCGTTAATTCTTTCATCAATCGCCTGTATCCTCAGAAAAAAACATTTTGTTTATCAAGTCCATCACTTCAAGCTGCTCCTCGCCCAGCTCATCCTCATCATTGCCTTTCAGAAAACTAATCGGCTCATGCAGCATTTTTTTAATCAGTGACTCCGCAAAAACTTTCAATTTCTCCCTGTCCGCTTTATGAAAATCCTTTGCATACCGCCCCGCCTCGCTCCGTGCCAATTCGCTCCCCATCCGGCTGAGACGTTTTATAGCCGGCACAACCGCTAACGAATCATACCAGCGGACAAATTCATCAGTAAACTTTTTTACAATCCGTTTTGCTTTTGGAATCTCTTCATTCCGCTTCTGTATATTGCCTTTTATCTTCCCATTAAGGTCGTCTATATTAAACATATCAACACAGGAAAACTGTTTTATGCTCTCCTCTACGTCTCTTGGCACTGCAATATCAATTATCAAAATCGGCTTATCTCTTTGGGACAAAAGCCCCTCAACGTCATCATATTTTAAAACTGGCTCCGTTGCCGCCGTAGAGCAGATAATAAAATCCAGACAGATAAGCTTCTCTGCAATCTCGCCCAAACCTATGACTTTGCCTTTTCCAAGTCGCCGGCTTAAACTTTCAGCGTTGGACTTATTCCTGTTTGCTATCAGCAGCTCCTTCAGGCCGTTTTTCACCAGATACTTGCAGGCAAGCTCAGCATTCTCTCCTGCTCCGACAACCAAGCCCTTTGCGGAGGTGAAATCGACTCTTTCTTTCGCTGCCTCAGCCGCTGCCAGACTAATCGAGACCGCTTCTCGATTGATATCGGTCTCAGTCCGAACCGCCTTGCCCGTCCGGAACGCAAAATGAAAAAGACGGTGGAATACAAATCTGCTCGTTCGATAATCCACCGACTCCCGGTAAGCTCCTTTAACCTGCGATAGAATCTGATTCTCTCCTAACATCTGGGAATCGAGACCCGCTGCTACTTCAAAAAGGTGTTTGATAACAACCTTTCCTTCAAGCGACTTACTATACTTCCGCCAGACTGCGTCAGCTTGCGGCTTGAGGGCACAGATTTTTTTCTTTAAGTATTCTGTTACATCAAAGCTTTTGCTCGCATAAAAATAAAATTCTATACGATTACACGTCTGAAGAATCGCAACCTCATTGATGCCCGCCTGAGCATGTATTTCCTTCAACAAACTGCGACGTTCTCTACTGGTAAAAGAGGCCTTCTCCCGCTCCGCTACCGGACAGTCCTGATAACTTATGCCGTTCAAAACAAATTTCATAAAAACCTGGCTCCATTGTTCTTTAAGTCGAACACATTAGGGTAAAACATATTCTTACAATTTACAACCTTGAACCTTAAAAACGAGAAAGAGAACGCCTGGGAATCATCCTTAAAGAAAATGTAGAAGTCCCGCCCGACGTCCAAACCAGGCCGGGGAAAACTCAAAAGACCTAAAGATTGCCCCCTCGCCGAATTTGCCGAGCTGCTCACCCGTTTCGTTGCTCATCTGCTCTGTCGGCCAGAGGCGAATAGAGCCGCCTTTAAAAAAAATTTGCAATATGCTCAATTACTAATATAATCTACCCTTTCGCAAAATTGCTGATTACTCAACCTTTCAATAAAGGAGCAAACTGATATGGAACTTATTACAGAGTGCGATATAGATTTATTCGCTGAAAACCTGCCTACTATGGAAGAAATTGCTCAGCTTTCCGATTGGGTTCATTCGAGCGAAGCCAGCCAAATATCTTTTAACGAACAAATTGAAGAAAACATATCCCGGACAGGTCGAAAAGCTACACTGGCAACCGGTATAGGACTTTTTATCCTTGCAAGATATAACGAAGCGGCACAGAAACTCGAAAAAACTCAGGACTGTAAAGAAAAATACATATATCTGGCATATACACTCCGGGCCTCGAGCCAATTCGACAAGGCAATCGAAAACCTGCAAAAAAGTCTCGATTATGAAGCCGAGGATATTGCCGTCAACCTCGAAAAAGCTGCAACACAACGCTATGCCCACAACTTTGACAAAGCTGCAAAAACACTTAAAAAATTAACAAACTATGAAAACGTAAGCGCAGAATATCACTACCAGCTCGCTCGCCTGGATGAAGCACAGGGACTTTACGAGCAGGCAATTGAAAATTATCAAAACGCACTGGAAATTTCACCTAACCACAAAAAAGCACTGTTTCATCTGGCTTACTGCTGCGATTTAGCTGGTGACGAAGAAGCTGCTATCGACTATTACAAGCAAATTGCATCTGTATCACCTGTCTATGTCAGTGCCCTGATGAATTTAGCTATCCTTTATGAAGACATCGGCGAATTTGAAAAAGCCGGCGAATGCGTGGAAAAAGTCTTGAAATTTCACCCTAACCACAAAAAAGCTATCCTGTTCGAAAAAGATATCGAAAGCTCGAAAACTATGTATTACGACGAAGAACAGAAAAAGAGAAAAGACCGCAAAAGCCAGACCCTCGAAACGCCGCTGACCGATTTCGAGCTTTCCGTCAGAAGCCGAAACTGTTTGAAAAAAATGCACCTGGAAACTCTTGGCGACCTCCTGAAAACCACGGAAGCCGAACTCCTGGCCTATAAAAACTTTGGCGAAACTTCCCTTATGGAAATCAAAGAAATTCTTGATTCAAAAAGCCTGCGTCTCGGCTTGGCTCTTGAGAATAATCAATTTTCCGCAGAACAAACGGCTCAGGCAATCTCTGAAGAAGACCAGGAACTACTTAATAAAAATGTCGATGAGTTAAAGTTATCCGTTCGTTCCAGAAAATGCATACAAAGACTAAATATCAGAACTATAGGCGAACTCATTCAAAAAACGGAGGCGGAACTCCTTGGCCGCAAAAACTTCGGAGTAACAAGCTTAAATGAAATAAAGAAAGCTCTCGGCAATTATGGCCTGGAACTGCGAACCCTGGATTAAAACATACCATTTGTTACAGAAATGCGAACGATTAAAACATTCATACTCCTGCGCAAAATTGAGTAAACGATTGTCAGGTAAATTTATATCCCGCTTCCCTCATACGGTATATGTGGAAAAAACAAGGTTTTTGTCGGCCTATGCTCCCGCAAAAACAGCGAACTTTGATTATTGTATTATAGTAATACTGTTTTTAACTTTAATTACCGCCGCCGGCTGTGTAAAAAAACCATTCCCGAAACCAACACCGCAAATGAACACCGACCCCTCCTTGTGGGTTAAAGTCTTACTACTCGATAATATCAAAAACTGTACAATAAAAGTTGACTATCCTTTTAAAATCACAAACTACCAAAACGACAAAATAATCCTGCTTTTAAAATCCCCCCCCAAACCATAAATATCGAAATCAATGCCGGCAATATCAATATCCCGGGCCAAAACCTGAATGCAAAAAATTTGATTATCGAACCTCAAAGCCCGTCCATTTTTACTATAAATGACAATGACTACCGCGGCAAATTGAAGTTAATGGTAAATCACGACGGCCAGGCTTTCGACGCTATAAACCTGGTTCCATTAGAGCCATATTTAGCCGGGGTCATCGCAGCCGAAATGCCCGACTACTGGGAAACCGATGCACTAAAGGCCCAAACTATCGCCGCAAGAACCTATTGCAGCTATATCAAAAATCGCTTCGGAGTTAACCGCTCCTGGGATATTAAAAAAACCGCTGCACATCAACTCTATAAAGGCATAAAAGTTGAATCATCCACCGTATGGAAAGCCATAGAACAAACATGGGGACTCGTTTTAGTAAATAAAAAAGATAAAAAAATATTCCCCGCCTACTATAGTGCCGTCTGTGGTGGACATACTGAAAATTCAAAAAATGTCTTCGGAGGAAAATCGATAAAACCGCTCAAAGGAGTCCCCTGTCCCTACTGTAAGCAAGTAGCCAAGCCGTCACTATTCTTCTGGCCAACGGCGGAATTCGACAAGGATATGGTCAGCAGAAAGCTGATAGAAAAATACCCGAAACTAAAAAAACTGGGAAAAATCAAAAAAATCATACCAACAGAAAAAAGTGATTTCGGAAATTTCTCAAGAGTTACATTCATAAAACTCATCGGCAGCACCGGGAAATTCGATTACATTCGCGCAGAAGACCTCAGACTCACAATCGACCCATCAGGAAACAAAATACGAAGCACCATATTCAGGATATCGCAGAATTCAGAAAAATGGATTTTTAAATCCGGCAGAGGTTACGGGCACGGCGTCGGACTGTGTCAATGCGGCGCTCAGGCAATGGCAAGGAAAGGAATCTCGGCAAAGCAAATACTACTCTATTACTACCCCGGTTCTGAACTTAAAAATTTCTATTAAAAATAAAAGATAAATTTTAGACTATAAGATATAAGCTGGAAATTCGACGAATTTTAAAAATGAGTAAATTTCAAATCATAAACAAAGACCAGGATTCCGAAGCACGACTGGCCGTCCTGGAAACTGCTCACGGCCCGGTACGAACCCCTGTCTTTATGCCGGTCGCAACCGCAGGGACTATAAAAGGAATAACGCCGCAGCATCTACAAGAAACCGGCTCCTCTATTATTTTAGCCAATACATATCACCTCCTTCAAAGACCAGGCGTCCAAATCGTTCGGAAAATAGGCGGACTACATAAATTTATGAGCTGGGATAAACCAATCCTTACGGACAGCGGCGGATACCAGGTCTTCTCACTGAACTCCCTGGCGAAAATCGATGACGAAGGTGTCGAATTCGCAAGCCACATCGACGGACAAAAAATCTATCTAAATGCTGAAATCGCCACAAAAATACAAAATCAGCTCGGCGCCGACATCATAATGTCTTTCGACCAGTGCACTAATTTCCCTTGTGAGGAAAAAAAATTGAAAAAAGCCGTTCAAAGAACCATCAAATGGGCAAAAAGGTGCAAAAAGGCACACGAAAATTCTGAACAAATGCTTTTCGGAATCGTCCAGGGAGGCATAAATCTCGATTTAAGGACATATTGTGCTAAGGAACTCTCGAAAATAAAATTCGATGGGTATGCTCTCGGAGGTCTAAGTGTCGGTGAAGGTTATGAAAATATGACAAAAACTGTAAACCACACAGCGGAACTTCTACCGAAAGATAAGCCTCGATATCTTATGGGAGTTGGAACTCCTGTCGATATCATCTCCGCCGTAAAAGCTGGTATCGATATGTTTGACTGCGTCCTGCCCACAAGAAACGGCAGAAACGCCTTTGCCTTTACAATGAATGGCCCGCTTAGACTTAGAAACAGTTCACATATTGACAAAAAGGAGCCCGTAGAAAAGGATTGCGACTGTTATTGTTGCAGAAATTTCACCCGCTCTGCCGTCAGACATTTCTTTAATGCTAATGAAATGCTCGGCCCGATATTGCTGTCAATACATAATTTAAGGTTCTACCAAAGACTTATGGAAAAAATAAGGAATTTAATAGCAGATAAGCAATTCGCCCAATGGGCCGACGACAATATTAATAAATTCAAAACCTTATACAAATAATTTCAGTTTAATCCTTAAACTTCCCTGTTTTATAAACTTTGAAATTTCCTCTGTAATTTATTGCAAAATTAGGTTATAAGTCTAAACTTAAAAGCAATTTGTGATTTTTCTGAAAGGATAAATAATGCAGAATATATGGCTCTTGGCACAGGCACCGGGCGAAAGCCCCGCTGGTGTCCCCTCTGAATCAATGAATTCCCAGCAAACCCAGACAAAAATCCTCGATTCGAACCAGCCGGTACAAACCGCGAAAAAGCGGCAGGCAGTGGGCTCCTATCAGTGGATATTTCTGGTTCTGATGGTCGTGGTAATGTATTTCCTGCTCTTCAGAGGGCCGAAGAAAAAACAAAAAGAACATAAGAATATGGTAAATTCCCTGCAGAAAAACGACAGAGTCAGTACTATCGGCGGAATCATCGGAACCGTAATTAACGTAAAAGATGACGAAATTACTCTGAAGGTCGATGAATCAAATAACACCAAAATCAAAGTAACTCCCAGTGCTATCGGGGCAAAACTATCAAAAATAGATAAATCTTAAAAAATCAAAAAACCTTGAGCTAATAGGACTGTAAATTCAAGAGGAAGTTCGTATGGGAAAAAAACTGCTTTGGAAAACAATTCTTATTATCGTATTGGTAATTGTTGCCGTCTGGACTCTTTATCCGCCTAACAAAACTTTAAAACCGGGTATCGACCTTGCCGGCGGTGTCAGTCTAACTTATGAAATCAACGATGAGGCACTAAGCAAGATTCAAAAACAAAATCTCTCACAAAGAATGATAAATGTCCTCAGAAGAAGAATAGACCCCACAAATGTTCAGAACCTCATCTGGAGACCACAGGGAAGCAAACGATTCGAAGTGCAGATGCCTCTGGCAAGCAAGGAAGCAAGAACAAAACGCAAAATATATGAAAATGCTCTTACTGACATTCTCAATCAAAATATCAACACCGCAGCGATAATGAGAACGCTAAGAGACCCAAACGAACAAAGAGAGCTACAACTCAGGAAATTCGCTAACAACGACCCTAACAGATTGGAAATCCTGCAAGACCTGGCTCAAAAATTCGACCTGAGAGAAAACCTGAGACAGAAAAGAGACGCCTTTTCAGAACAACTCAAAAATAAACAGGAAAAATTAACAACCGCAAAACTGAATGTCAGTCAAATAAAACAAAATATAAATGACTGGATGAAACTAACAGAAAGCAAGCGTTCTGAAAAAATCAAGGACTTCATCGGTGACGACCCCAATCTGCCTTTGCTTGAAGACTATGTCAAGACCTATGCCGACTGGGCCGATGCAGTCGAAAAATTAACTAATCCAGACACCGGGCTGAATACCCTGTACCAAAAAGCTCAAAGACAAATCGACAAACTAAATCTCAGCGAAGAACAAATAAAATCCGCACTCGAGGAAAAACCAGGTACGCCAAAAAGACAAGAGGCAATACAGAACCTTAAAAAACAATTCCTTGGCAAAGCGGAAAAAATCGACAAAATCGCTGCTGCTTACGACGCATACAAACCATACGGAGGAAGACTCGATGACCCCAAAGACCTGCAAAGAATGTTAAAGGGTGCCGGAGTCCTCGAATTCAGAATCCTGCCGACTTTAAATTATCCGGAGATCGACTCCGACGAAATACAAAGATACATCGATACCTTGAAAACTAAAGGTCCAAAATACGCCTCGGACGAAAATTATGTCTGGTGTCAGGTAGAGGATGTAAAACAATGGATAGCTCAGGGACCTCAGGGCAACCAGGTTGTTATGGTACATGACGAGCAGAATCGACCAGCTATTGCTGCACCTTTCGGCGATAAATTCTACGTTCTTGCAAGCAGCAACAAGGACGAAGCTATCCTCCATAAAAACAAGGGTGATTGGACGCTGGAAAACTCACAACCCACAACAGACAGAATGGGAAGAAACGCCATCGCTTTCCAATTGGACGCAAAGGGAGGAAAACTGTTCTTAAACGTAACAGGCAAGAATATCGGAAGACCTCTTTGTATCCTCCTCGATGACATTGCAATCTCAGCTCCTGTAATACAATCGCAGATTTCCACAAACGGAACAATTACCGGCCAATTTGCCAGAACCGAAGTGCTTGATATGGTAAACAAATTAAATGCCGGCTCACTGCCCGCTATGCTTATCGAACAACCTATTTCCGTAAAAGCAATCGGCCCATCAATTGGGGTAGTGAATCGCGACAAGGGTATTGAAGCGGGATTAATAGGACTGGCAGCCGTAATAACTACAATGTTAATATATTATCTCTTGGCCGGCTCAATTGCTAATGTCGCCCTGATTTTAAACATCCTTTTTGTCCTCGCTATTATGGCACTGCTAAGGGCAACTTTCACACTGCCTGGAATAGCCGGTATCATTCTTACCATCGGTATGAGTGTCGATGCTAACGTCCTTATTTTCGAAAGAATCCGCGAGGAACAACAAAAAGGCTCATCACTCAGAATCGCTATAAGAAATGGATACCAAAAGGCCTTCAGAACTATCTTCGATGCCAACCTTACTACATTTATCACCGCCGCAATCCTTTTCTGGGTCGCTTCAGAAGAAATAAAGGGATTCGCTATCGTACTCATGCTCGGTATAATCTCAAGTATGTTCACTGCACTTTTCGTGACCAGAGTCTTCTTCGACTACCTGCTCTCTGCAAAACTCATAAAAGACCATCTGGTTATGTTAAGACTTATACGCCGGTCGAAAGTAAACTGGATGAAGGCAAGACCGGTGTTCCTTGCAATCTCCGCTCTGCTGATAGCAGGCGGTCTGACTGTTTTCTTCACCAGGGACAATACGAAAAACAATAAATACGATATCGAGTTCACAGGCGGAACGAGTGCGCAAATCAACTTAAAAGAGGGAGTTAACCTGACAAGGCAACAAGTTCAAAACAGAATCCGCAAAACAGGAAACCAGCTTGGCAACCCCGCCTTAGCCGCCGCAAATGTTCACAGCGTCGGAAAAACAAATTCTGTTTATGAAATAACAACTACGGAAACCAACAAAACAACCGCCAGTGTTACTTTAGATGAAAACACAAATTATTCTCCAAACGTAGATATTGTAAAGGCCGCCATTAAAAAAGCACAGGAAAAAGTATCCGGAACACTATCAAACCTACAGGTAATCCAGGATGAGCAAAATCCCAAAACCTTTATAATCACAACCAGCCAGATAATCCCGGCACGCGTCAAAAATATCCTTGACATTGCCTTCCCAAAAGCAAAAGTATCTGAACCAAAAGTCCAGGAAGTCGTTAGCAACGCAATAAAACAAGCATTCAGCAATGAACTCGAAACGCAGCAAAACCTCAAACCGGAAATCATCTCAACTCAAAAAATCGGCCCTAACCTGATAGATAGATTCCCGGAGCTTACCAACGACCTGGGAGGAGTTAAAGTAATCTGCAAAATTCAAACCCCTGTTTCTATTCAAAACATCGACAGAAGAATAAAAGACCTTAGATTCAAACCTGACGCCCAAGATTTAACACGATACCAATATCAATTGCGGAATGAAGATTTATCAGCTGTAAGCGACCCGAACAAGCCGGTATATTCTTTCGCTTACATAAGCACACATCCCGAAGCCAGCCTCAGAGAACTTTCTCAGCAGGAGTGGAACCAATTCGTAGATAACGAAACCAAAAGATTAATAGCCGCAACTACTTTCGAGACCTCATTATCCAGAGTAACACAAATTGACCCCTCGGTTGGTGCGGAAGCAAAAACCCGCGCACTTATCGCAATTATACTCTCGCTCTTCGCCATCGTCGGTTACATCTGGATAAGATTTGGTAATGTGCGCTTCGGCTTCGCCGCCATCATCGCACTTGTCCATGACGTATGCATCACGCTCGGTGCCGTCACTGCCTGCACTTACATCGCATCTACAAATATCGGCCATGCACTGCTCATAGGAGACTTCAAAATCGATTTGGCTATGATTGCCGCTTTCTTGACTGTTATCGGGTATTCACTTAACGATACAATTGTGGTTTTCGACCGTATCAGGGAAAACAGAAAAAAGAAACAACTGAATCCGCAAATAATCACTGACAGCATCAACCAAACCATCTCAAGAACCATACTTACATCTTTTACTACCTTCCTCGTCGTGTTGGTTATGTATATCTTCGGTGGTCAGGGGCTAAGAGGGTTCACTTTTGCGATAGGCATGGGAGTTATAATCGGAACCTATTCCTCCATTGCAATAGCAGCCCCCATTCTCCTGGTTGGCCAAAAACTACAAAACAAAAACGATAAGTAGAATGTCACGCCCTTATGGGTCTGTGGCATTACAAAGCAAGAATAACCTTTTGCCAAAACCACTTAACTCGCACAAAAATGCAGAAGGATTTTAAAACAGGACTTTTTGTAGGATTGATACTAACAGCGGTTGCCGCCGTTTGCTTTTCTATCAGGCCCGCAAATTCCATAAAGCCGTCAAAAACACCTGTTGAAAACAAAGCCGAAAAAATACGCTATAAGGCAAAGCTGCCAACTTCTACTTCCAAAGAAAACTATAACAGCACTCAAAAAAATGAACCTCTTTACAAACAAACACAGCTTGAAAACTTTAAACCCGATTCAAATGGAAAAAATGAAAACGATACAAAACCCAAAATCCACATCGTAAAAAAAGATGAGACTCTCTCCAGCATCGCTTTCAGATACTATGGCTCAAGCAAATACTGGCGAAAAATCTTCAATGCAAATCGCTCACGTCTGAAAACGCCTGACAAACTAAGAACAGGCACAAGACTAATAATACCTCAATAAAAAACACCACACCCTTCTCCCCCGTTCAGAGGGGTCCTCCAACCCCTGTTGAACGCTGACAGTTATATTTTTGCTCACCTGAAATTAAAAAAAACTTAAAGCAATTTCGCAGCTTCGCTATCCACCAGCCAGGTAACCTTATCCAGAACGGGCCAAAGAAGATGGGCAGAATAACGCACTTCATCCGGCTCGGAGCTAAACACCTCTTTCAAAATTTCAGCCTTTCTCTCACCACTGACAAGCACAACTAAATCCGAGCCGGCACATATCACCGGACAAGTCAGTGTCACCCTGCTTAATTTCTCATCCAAAGAATAAACAACACAAGCCAAATCCTCAGAGTTAAAAAGCGCATAGTCATCAGCAAACAACGACCCGATATGACCATCCTCTCCCAGGCCGAGAACTACCAAATCGAACTCAGGTATCTGGCCCTTGTGCAAATCAAATACATCCATTATCTCCTGTTCATAGGACTCGACCATTTTCTTACAATCATCATACTCTGTCGGAACACGATGAATGTTCTTCTCAGGTATCTCAACTTTGGACAAAAAGGTATCTGAAGCCAATCCGTAATTACTCCACTGAGAATAAGCCGGTACACATCGCTCATCCACCCAGAAAATGTGTATCTTATCCCAGGGTAATGTTTTGACCTCCGGATTCTGACCTAAGAGCTCTAAAAAGCGAGCAGGTGTATTCCCCCCGGATAGAGCAACAGAAAATTTGTCTTTGGCCTTTACGGCTTCCCTGGCATCACAAATAAAAATATCTACACTACGACGAGCAAGACTTTCAGGGTCGGCAAGAACTTCAATATTTGTCTTGTTATTGGATATGATTTCCATTATTCAATCTATCCTCTAAGGAAAACAAATCCCTTTCTCTAAGAGCAATTAACCACACCCCCTTCCTTTCTATAATGGTTAAAAAACCAATATATTATCACACATCAACAGCCCTTTGGCCAGAAAATTCTGCAAATTCCAAAAAAAATATAGCATTCTTAAACTGAAACTTAAGTCATTGAAACAAAACACGTTATAAATTCAGCTTTCCTCTCGAAACACCTAAAAAAAATAAATAATAGGATGAAACAAATCTGTTGGAAAAATAATTACTCAGAATCAGTGAATCTTCTTTTCGCATCTTCAAGCATCATATAAAGCGAGGGAACGAGCAAAAGGGTTATCAACGTCGCAAACAAAACACCAAAACATAGCATGCAAAACAGGATTAATATTATCTGAAGAGACTTCGCTAAACATAGCTACACTCAAAAAGAGTTGAATGACGCTCGCCACAATTGAGGCAGCCATTAAGCTAATGATTGCTGCTACAGCAATACGATGCTCTTTGAAAAACAGAATCGCCACAATTGAGGCAGCCATTAAGCTAATGATTGCTGCTACAGCAATACGATGCTCTTTGAAAAACAGAATCGCCACAATTATCGCAAGAATGACACAAAAATTTATACTTGAACTTCAGAGTAACCTTGATACTATATTTCAGATAAAGTTGCGATGAATAACTGGCCAAGCAGAAACGAATTGGGGATTTTATGATTAGTTATGGAGGAAGAAAAATGGAAAAAACAAAAACGAAAAAAACAATCTTTTCTTTGAGTATTATCACAGTGCTAATTTTCATGTCGGGCTGTGGTCCAAGTGCAAGACTTCCAGTTGCTCAAAGACAACAATCCATTCGCGATATGGAAATAGAAACTCTTCAAAGACTTTACCGAGAAAAGCCTTCCGCAAAAAATGAAATCCAAAAAGCAGTCGGGTATGGAGTTTTTGCCAATGCCAATGTGAATCTAATTCTGGTAAGTGCCGGTGGCGGATACGGTGTCGTTGTTGATAATTCGACAGGACATCGAACGTATATGAAAATGGCATTAGGCGGTGTTGGTCTTGGACTGGGGGTTAAAGATTACAGGCAGGTATTGATTTTTAATTCTAAAGAGACTCTCATGAAATTTGTTGATAGCGGTTGGGAATTTGGCGGCCATGCTGATGCCGCAGCAAAAGCAGGTGAAACCGGAGGCGAATTAAGCGCTGAAGGAGCGATAGGACCTATCAAAGTGTACGCTATGACGGAATCGGGCTTAGCACTACAGGCAACCGTTAGTGGAACAAAATATTGGAAAGACAAAACGCTAAATTAGGTGTATCAATATCCATTACGGTGTTAGCAAGATACCAGCAACTCAGAGCATTAAACATCTGTTCCGTTTTATTAAAAAACCTGCTCTGTTTACGTTTTTCTTCAGCAGGCATTAGGACAGATGAAAGCATCGGAGTAAGAGTAAGTGCTGAAAATAAAGAAGCAAACATAAGAATAACCACGACTATTGCAAATTCCGCAAAGAAAATTTTGGTAACTCCCTTAACAAAAAGAATCGGGAAAAAGATACACACGGTCGTTAACGTGGAGGCGGTTATAGCCATCGCAACTTCTGAAACGCCAAAAAAGCCAAATGACAGGATTAAACAAATCTGTTGGAAAAATAATTACTCAGAATCAGTGAATCTTCTTTTCGCATCTTCAAGCATCATATAAAGCGAGGGAACGAGCAAAAGGGTTATCAACGTCGCAAACAAAACACCAAAACCTAAGCTTATCGCCATCGGAATAAGAAAGCGTGCCTGTAAACTTCTCTCTAACAGCATCGGCGTCAAACCCAAAAATGTAGTAAGCGACGTAAGAATAATCGGCCGAAAACGACGCGTCGCACAATCACGTACCACATCTCTTAATTTAACACCTCTTTGACGCTCCTTGTTTATAAGATTAATCATAATAAGCGAATCATTAACAACCACACCGGAAAGCGCTACAATACCAAACATAGAAAGTATGCTCAGGTTGAATTTGGTCATAAATACAAAGCCCATTAACACGTGACCCCACACCGCTCCAACGATACCAAAGGGAATAGCAGACATCACTATCAACGGCTGGGCATAACTGCGAAACTGCATCGCAAGCAAGCCATATATCGCAAGCATCGCTAAAACAAAGTTCGTCTTCAGACTCCCAAGCGACTCATTTCTCTCACGACGCTCACCGGAAAATCTATACCCCAAACCGGGATATTTATCCATCAGTTTCGGAAGCGTATTTGCCATCAAATCATCATTGATGTCTCCTGCGTTCGCAACCGTTGCATCAACATCCGCTGTAACATTTATCACTCTACGACGGTCAACTCGCTTGATAGCTGAATAACCTCTGCCGTAATTAACTTTCGCCACCGTCTCAAAAGGAATTGCAGTACCATCAGAAAACCGTATTCTCATATTCTCTATGTCACTTAAGCGCCGACGCTCTGCTTTGGGATAACGCACCATAACTCGAACATCATCTCTGCCTCGCTGAATACGCTGTGCCTCATGACCATAAAATGCTCCGCGAACCTGCCTGGCCAGGTCGCTAAGAGTAAGACCGGAAGCCCGGCCCACATCCGTAAGAGAAAGCTCAAGCTCCAGCTTCCCACGCTCAAAACTGTCTGCAATATCCCTTACTCCCGCATATTCCCGCAGTATCGATTTAAGCTCCTCCGACGCTGGTAATAAAACCTCAAAAGTATCATGAGATAATTCAACATTTACAGCTTTACCCACAGATGCAATTTCCGATATAAACTGCAAAGAAGAAACACCGGGTATTTCACCAACCAGTTCTCTCCATCTGTTTTTCATTTCTGCCGTGGATACATCTCCACGTTTCTCAGCTCCGACTAATTCAATATTTACTTCTCCCAAATGCGATTGTCCTCCGCCAACTGTAATCCCCTGCATAGGTCCTTGACCTTGGCTCTTCATTGGCTGAGACCCCACAGTTGAAGATACATGTTTAAGAAGCGAACCTTTCGACTCGAACTGCTTGTTATATTCGTTTATAACTTGAGAAGCTTTTTGCTCTATCCGTTCGATTACCTTTTGAGTCTCTTCTACCGGCGTCCCAATCGGCATCTCAAGCTCCGCAAGTATATTATCCGCTTCTACGGGGTCGAAAAACGTAAACTTAAGATAACCGCCCATCACAAAACTTACGGTAATCAAAAATAGCACTATACCAATCGAAAGTGTCAAATAACGCCACTTAACAGCCATTTCCACCATTCTCGCAAATCGCCCGAAAACAAAATGCTTAAGATGCTTCTCCGTCCAGCTGCTGAGCTTATTTATATAGTCCAGGAGTTTCAAAGACTTCACCCTTTGTTTACTGGATAAATGCGCCGGAAGTATCAACAATGCTTCAACAAGAGAAAAGCCGAGCACACTTATTACTATTACAGGAAGAGCCCAGAGTATCTTACCCATTACCCCCTTGGTATAAGCTAATGGTATAAAAGCAAAACCCGTGGTCAATACCGCAAGTATCACCGGCATCGCCATCTCGCGGGCACCCTTTACAGCAGCTTCGAGTCTATCAAGTCCTTGTCCCCGATACGCATATATATTCTCACCTATCACTATTGCATCATCTACCACAAGACCCAGTGATACAATAAACGCAAAAAGAGAGAACATATTAATCGATATGCCAAAAACCGGCATCAGCCAGAATGCACCCAAAAATGATATTGGTATCCCAAGGGTTACCCAAAATGCCAGTCTTACATTCAAAAATAATGTCAAGAACAGAAACACAAGAAATAAACCATAGTATGCATTCCTCTTCAGAAGATTCAGACGTGACCTTAGTATCTTCGCCTGGTTATTCCATAAAGCAAGCGACACCCCCGCCGGCAGGGTTTCTTTCTTATCAGCCACATATTTTTTAACAATATCAGCTATATTAAGAGCGCTTTGGTCTCCCATCCGGGAAACATTAATAAATGCCGCCCGCTTGCCGTCAAAGTCCGAATGCATTGCATCATCCGTAAATCCGTCAACCACATTTGCAATATCGCCCAGTTTGATCATGGTCCCGTCTTCCTGTGACAATACAACTATCTTCTCGAACTCAGGACCATAATATTTCTGACCCTTGGTACGTACAAGTATCTCACCTCCCGAAGTTTTCACCGACCCGCCGGGAACATCCAGAGATGAATTACTTATTATATTTGCGACCTGGCCCAGAGTAAGACCATAACGGCGAAGGGCCTGCTCGGAAACTTCTATCGATATCTCATACGCTCGAATACCTGAGACGGTAACATAAGTAATGTCTTCAAAAGCTGTAAGGTCATCACGCATCCCGGAGGCGATTACCCTTAGTGTTTTCTCTGATACATCACCATAAACCGCAATCGAAATAACACTGTGACGAATCCTCATTTCTGTAATAACCGGTTTTTCCGTCTGCTCTGGAAAAGTTATTATTCGCCCAATCTCTGCTTTGACATCATCCAGCGCTTTCTGGGTATCAGCATACTCATCTATCTCGATGAATGTTGTAACTCCTCCTTCAAAAGCATACGATGTAACCCTTTTTACACCGTCTATTCCCGCAACCGCCTCTTCTACTCGTAAACATACTCCCTTCTCTGCATCCTCCGGGGTAGCCCCAAGATACGGGACAGTAACGCTGATAGTATCAAGACTGAACTCCGGGAAAATCTCCATCTTGATGCCAAATATTGTAAAAATCCCACCCGCTATAATCACAAGCATTAAAAGATTCGCTGCCACATGGTTGGACGCAAACCAACCAAGCAATCCATTTTTATCCTGAGTTTTTCCCACCGTTACTGCTCCCTACCTATCTGAAAA
Source organism: Phycisphaerae bacterium (assembly GCA_030604525.1). Lineage (GTDB taxonomy): Bacteria > Planctomycetota > Phycisphaerae > Sedimentisphaerales > Anaerobacaceae > JAUVVQ01. The sequence goes on from JAUVVQ010000027.1 coordinate 24,920, forward strand.
TCTATTTGCTCCTCTGGCTTTGAGGCCTTCTGTACACGGACTTTCATACCATCAATTACTACATCGAGAGAACTTGTAACAATTAAATCTCCGTTTTTTATACCATCAGTCACATATGCAAAATCTTTATCTGCACGTTCTATCTTCAATGGCTGAATATGAAGCTGGTTTCCATTTACAATCCAGAGGTTATTATTCTCTCGAACCGCATCTCGCGGGATTACTGCTGCGTCTTTTAGAACATTGCCTTTTATAGCTACCTCAACAAACGTCCCGGGAAGTAACGGCGTCTTACCGCCTGTCTTCTCAAACGGGGCAGGCACTTCAATCACTACTGTTACCATCCTTGACTTCGTATCAACCTGTCCCGTAGTTCGCTTGACATAGCCGGTCCAACTGCGAAGCTTACCTGCAAATTTGGCCCAAATCTCTGCTTCTGTTGCTTTTAAACCATTCTCTTGACTATCGAAGGAATCAATCCGATTGGGAATATCGAACCACGCAAGCTTTGCATCTTCCAGCGGAACTTCTATCTCCATCACTTTGGTCCCGTATCCTTTACCAATAGATTGTCCGGCAGAGACAAACTGTCCCAAATCTGCGGTCTCTTTTACGATACGAACAGCTATCGGAAGCGACAATGTTGTTCGTTCAAGGTCCAGCAATGTCTTGGAAAGCCGGGCTTTAGCCGACTCTACCTGCGCCTCGGCCTGACGAATCTGCGGCTTACGAAGCACCAGAGGAGAATTGGGCTCACTGTCAGGATGTATCTGACGCCACTGCTGCAATGCAACCTGTGCCTCTGCCTGCTCTGTATTATATTTAACCATTGCATCTGCGATAGCCGACCGTGCCTGGCGAACCGCAAGCTCATAATCTCGAGGGTCTATCCGGATTATCTCTTTGCCAGCTTCTATTACACCCCCTGCCCGAAAGCTCGGATTAACCAAATCTATCTTGCCGGAGACTTGAGGAACAATATCCACCTCTACTTTGGCTTTTACTGTCCCAGTCCCTTTAATAACCATAGGAACGTCCTTCAGTTCAACCTTATGTACTTCAACCAAAGGCGCTAACTTCTCGAATACAATACGTTCAGGCCGCTTTTTAAAGACAATGAATATAACTGCAATTATCGCTCCGGCAATCAGCACTAACAGGCAATACAACAGTTGTCTCCGGGCAAAACCACCTCTGGAATGAGAATTCCAAAGATGCCTGTTTAGCTTTGGTTTAGAACGAAAAGTTTCTTTAGGATTGGCTTGCATAGTTTCATCCTTTCTGATTTCCAACACTTTTCTTATGAATCCAATCACCTCCAAGAGCAAGAAAGAGATTAACTCTTGTTGTCCATATATTTCCTTTCAGAACAGCAAGCTGGTCTTCTGCGGTTCTTCGACGTCTTTCAGATTCTAAAACTGTCAAAATATTGGCAACACCACTTTTATAACGCTCCCTTGAAAGCTGCTCGGCCTGTCGTGCTTCTTTGACCCTTAGCTGGGCATAATTAAGCTGTTCTTTCAGCAATTCTTCGCTAACCAGAGCATCTTCAACCTCTTTTATTGCAGTCAAAACGGTCTTGGCGTAGGTTGCGGCTAATTCTGAATATCTTGCCCTGGCAGCATCAACTCCTGCCTGAAGCTGACCGCCTGCGAAAATCGGTTGAGCGAACTGCGTTACCAATGAATATATCTCTGTTTCACCTACCCATATATCACGCCATCTGTCGGCACTTCTGCCCCAATTTGCGGTTAGAGTCAAATCAGGGTAAAGCTGGGCGATACTAACTCCGATTTGCTCATTTGCTGCTTTTAAGTTTATTTCCGCAACTCTGACATCGGGTCGTCGGTCTAAAAGCGAAGCGGGCATTCCAACTGGAATTGGGGATAAATCGGGTAAATCCGAGAGTGTCTTCGGTAACTGCTTTGTATTTCCCGGCTTTCGACCTAAAAGTATATCGAGAGTGTGATAAGCTTGTGCTAATGAGAGCTGAATCTGTGGTTCTGCGACCTGTGCAGCAGCGACGTTTTCTCTGGCAAGCCGTAAATCCACCGACCCTACCAAACCCTTGTTGTATCGGGTTTTAACTATGTTGAGCGTCTTTTGTAAACTCTTTGTATTGGCCTCAGCTAAGTCACGCCTACGCTGGAGGACAGCTATGTTTATCCTGGCATTGATGACATTGGCTATTAGTGAGTGTATTAGAGCATTTTGGGTTTCGCTTGCGCTTAGGATATTGCCCCAGGCAGCTCGCTTAGAGTGTTTTAGCTTGCCGAATAAATCAAGGGCATAATTTACAGATATTGCCTGTTGGAAAGTTGTAGTTAAGCCGCTGATTCGGCCAGTGCCAAAGTTATATGAGCTTTTATTTCGGCTCCTCTGGAGGTTGTAAGAGACCTGTGGAAGGGTAGCTCCGGTGGCCTGCCGGTACTGTGCCTGTGCGTGTAAGAGTCTTGCAGCAGCAACTTTAAGGTCGAAGTTGCTCTGGAGAGCATCTTCGACGAGCGATGAAGTAGCAAGGTCAGCGAATCGCAGCCACCATTTATAATTATCACTGATAGAATTCAGGTCGGTTATATGATTAGCGGAATGATAAAAGGTCTCGTTGGTATCAGCGGGGGTTTGAGGTCTGGAATATTTGGGTCCTACGGTGCAGCCGAAGCTGGTGGCAAGTCCAAATATAATAAGGAGATATAAAAGTGTATATACGACGGATTTCATTTATTTACTCCCTTTTATGATTTGGTTTATCCCCGCCATCGAAAATTTGACGGTGTGATTTATCATTTCATCAATGGTCGGGAGCTGTAAGCCGTTGAAACCGCCGGACTTCTGTAACTCGGAAGTTCGATGAACGTGAAGGAGCTGACCTGTAAGCGAGAATGTAATCAGGAATATATCCTGGTCATTGAGTTTTGGTTCAATTTTTCTAAGTGCTTTTGCCATAAGAGCTAAGGTGGGCTGAAGTAAGACTTTGACGAACATACTTTTTGGCAGCCGGGGGTTTGCCATCTCCTTTGCAATAAGCTTCATAAATCTTTGTCCTATTTTTGGGTCCTTAAACGGCTGGAGATATGCCTTTGCAAAGGCCTGGAGGATTTGTTCTAAGTCGGGATTAGCACTTGAGATAGCGTTTTGGACAAGCTCCTGTCTTATCTTTGTGATTTGAATGAGTCTTCTGCGGAAAACCTCTATGTATAGATTTTCTTTCGAGCCGAAATAGTAGTTTACAGCGGCGAGGTTGCTGTTTGCGTAAGTCGTTACCTGACGGACGGTTGTGGCATCGTAGCCATTTTCAGCGAAAACCTCTTCAGCGGTGTCGAGGATGCGTTCTTTTACTGTATGATCGTCTTTGGAGCTGTTTTTTAGGTTTTTGGAATCATTCATAAGCAATCCTTTCAAACAAACGTTTCATACAATAGTATAAAACATTTGTTTTAAAAAACAAGTAAAAAATCAAATTTTTTTAGGTTAAAATCAGTTGGTTGGACACTTGGTAAGGCCAGGATTTTGACCAAATTTAGCGCTCATAGGCGCAAGTGTTAAAATGGGTAAGGGAAAAAGTTGTAAAAAGTTGCAGAAAATTGTAGTTTGCAAAGCTAAATGCGAATTTGTGCAACAAAATGAGACAAAATAAGGAGTTAGAAATTTTACCTACTTCAACATTTTGGAAAATTTGCGAAAAAATCACTATAAACAAAGCGGAGTTTTAAGGTTCTGAAACAAGCTCAGGCATTGCAAAAAAGTTTCTGCTGGTATCCGTAACTATCTGAGCGAATTCATCGATGCTCACATTTTTCAAGTTTGCCAGGAAATTAGCGGTATGAATCATAAAGGCCGGCTCATTAGGCCTTTTATTTCGCAGGGGTTCGGGGCAAATATACGGGCAATCCGTCTCAAGCATCAATCTATCAAGTGGGACAATTTTAGCCGCCTCTCTGACGGATTGTGCATTTTTAAAAGTCACCACGCCTGTAAAGGAAACGAAGAAACCGGCATCGAGGATTTTCTTTGCCTCCTCGGCGCTGCCGGTGAAGCAGTGGAAAACAACATCCGGCAAATCCAGGCCGCAATTGTCCAGAACATCCATAGTCTCATTGAAAGCTTCTCGCGAATGGATAACTACCGGTTTATCCAGCTCCGCAGCGATTTTCAACTGCTCTAAGAAAACTCTTTTCTGGTCGCTTACATTAGAATGCTCGTAATGAAAATCCAGTCCCGTCTCGCCCACTGCCAGCACTTTATTATTTTTTGCCAACGTTTTTAAATCCTCAAAAATCGAGGTCGCTGCGTCCTTAGCTTCGTGTGGATGTATTCCGACAGCGGCATACATATTTTTACGGCTTTGTGCTAATTCAACACACCTTTGATTATGTTCGGGGTCGGTCCCAACTGTGAGCCAGCCGGTTACGTTCGCTTCTCGACTGCGCTGCAAGAGGGCATCGACATTTTCGATTAGCTGTTTGAACGTTAAGTGACAATGGGTATCAATCAGTTCCATTTTTTAAGGTACGAATGCGTTTTGGTAATGTTTAATTTGTTTTTTTCGTTTTTTATTTAACACGATAGTTACCACGTCAAAACGGAGTGGTCGGTTTTGGATATTATTAGCAGCAAGGAAGAATCGGGCGCTTTTAGCCATTTTTTGTTTTTTATTGTAAGTGATAACAGATTCGACCGGCTGATAAGATTCATCGGCTCTTGTTTTCACCTCGACAAAGACGATAGTTCGGTCAGGGTCAACCATAACAAGGTCAATTTCGCCGGTTTTACAGGAAAAGTTGCGGGTAAGAGTTTTTAAACCTTTTCGCTTTAAGAATTTTTCACAGCGTTTTTCGCCCCATTTACCAAGCTGCTTTTTATCGTCAAAGTGTTTTTGCCTGTTGAAAAGCCAATCTAACAATTTGGCTCCTTGCCTGCTGTTTTCTGAAACAAAGCGTATTATTTTAAAGCGGTATGTTCGCTGTGTCTCTGCGACAGCCGGACGGCTTTCCCGACTCTTTTACGCAGATAATACAATTTTGCCCGTCTTGTTTTACCGCTTTGCACCGGCTTTATATCAACCACATTCGGAGAATGAATCGGGAAGATTCGCTCCACACCTTCGCCTGCGACTATCCGGCGGACGGTGAATGTCTCGCTTATCCCCCTTCCTCTACGAGCGATAACCGTGCCGGTAAAAATCTGTATCCTTTCTTTCTCGCCTTCTTTTATTCTGTAGCGGACATTTACCGTATCGCCTATTTCAAAATGCGTTATATTTTTCTTAAGACTTTTTTTTTCAACAGCGTCCAACAATCTGGTTTTCACTTTATATTCTCCTGTCGGCCGGTTTCTCCCGGCAATTTTTCTATTAACTCAAACAGTTAACCCCCAGGCCGGTTTTCCCAGCCTGAAGGATAATTGGGTCATTATACTTTTTTTTAATGTTGAGACAAGGATTTTTTGGAAAAGATTATCCGAGCAAGTCGGAACGCTGCTTTTGAGTTCTTTCCATCGCTTTTTGCCGCCGCCATTGTTCTATTTTTTTATGGTCGCCGCTAAGAAGCACATCGGGGACTTTCATACCTCGGAAGACCTCAGGCCTTGTATATTGCGGATATTCCAGCAGACCTTCGCTGAAGGAATCGTCTTTGGCGGAATCCTCGTCGCCCAGCACGCCCGGCAACAACCTTACCACAGCATCTATGATAAGCATAGCGGGCAGCTCGCCGCCGGTTAAAACGAAGTCGCCGACGGAGACCTGTTCGGCATCCAATCCCGTTCGTATCCGTTCGTCGAAACCTTCATACCTGCCTGAGATTAAAATCAGGCGTTTTTCCTTGCTTAGCTCGACTGCTTTTTTCTGGTTGAACTTTTGTCCCTGTGGAGTAAGAAGGAGGACTTTTGCTTTTTGCGGATTTTGTTTTCGTACGTATTCGAAGCAATCAAAAACGGGCCCGGGCATCATAACCATCCCTGGCCCCCCGCCATAGGCCTTGTCGTCAACCTTGCCATAATCGTTGGTGGCGAAATCGCGGATGTTGGTAAGAGAAATTTCAACTTTGCCGTTATCCTGAGCTCTTTTGAGTATGGAAAAACTCAGGGGTGAGTCGAACATCTCGGGAAAAAGCGTAAGGATATCAACTCTCATCGCTCTTTTCTTTTTCCTCGTCGGAAGCTTTACCGGTTTCGTCACCGGATTTTTCTTTATCCGGTTTTTTATCTTCGGTGTCGTCTTTTTCGGCCTGTTTTTCTTTTGTTTGCTCGGTTTGTTCTTCTTCGGTTTGCGTTTCCTCTGGTTTTTCTGGTTCAGCTTCTGTCTTTTCGGTTTCGGTTTTCTTTACTTCGGTTTCTTCGGGCTTTTCCTCTTCGGGTTCTGTCTGTTCTTTAGGTTCCTGTTTTTCCTCTTTTTTCTTTTC
>JAUVVQ010000043.1 GCA_030604525.1 Phycisphaerae bacterium
AAAAAATGGAATATGCCGTTTTTGAGTTGACGTTCCCCTTGTTTGCCGGGAGGTTAGGCGGCTATGTCTTTATAATCTTTGCGGCCTGTATGGTAGCTCAACTGTTTTGGGTCATCTTTGTAATGCCGGAGACTAAGGGAGTTTCGTTAGAGCAGATGCAGAAAAAACTGGGCATCGAGTAAAAGCCAAAATCCCCCGGACGGGTTCAATTTCGCCTGCCGGCTCGAGCAGGCTGTCTCTGTGCGGACTTCCCGCCGGCGGGCAAGTCGAGGACGATGAATCTGACTGCAAATTTGACTTCTAAAGCGACGTTGTTCAACTTTGCTTTCCCCCTGTTATTTTTTCAGCCTGCTGTAAAAGCTGTTGCAGTAGATTTTCAATATTCAATTCTTTTGCCCATTTCCGAATATAATCCTTGTTCAAGCTGTCCCACTGAACAACTGCAACGCCCAGAGCATCCCGGAACTGTTGAGTGTCATCTCGCGGCTTGGACCACTCCAGTTTGCTTAAAATAACATCCTCCGGTGAAGCTATCCAAAGATTGAGTCCCAGGACTTTTTCTTTTTGTCTTCTTTCGAATTCTACCAGACTAAAGTTTCTGTTTTTCCGTAATATAAGGTCGGCTTTTCCGCCGGTTTCCAGGTCGATTATATTGAACATTCCATTTTTTGCGAATGCCTGCATAGCCGCTTCAATACTGAGATAATACTCTTCTCCGAGAGAGTTTACGAAGGTATTGAGCTGTTTCTTATCAGGAGCAATGATAATATCAAAATCATTGGTAGCACGTGGACGCCCATGAAAGCTGCTTCCAATCGAGCCGGAAATCATATATTGGATACCAGCGTTTTTTAAAGCATTGCTAACTCTTTTTAGGAAATCTTCCTGGGTAGTCATATTTGAATATCATTTTCTCCAAATGCCCGGCTAAACATTTCTTCTCCGAGCGTAAGCTTTAAGACGGCAAGTTTTGTCTTTTGGTCGTCATAATCAGAATGACGGCTTTTAATCCCGGCTTCGACTATTTTGCGGAGGTTGCCAATTAAGTTGAAAGTTATGTCGGCCCGCTGTTGAATTGTCATCCTTCGCAACAGTGCAAACTGTTTAGCGGCTGTAGAAATAGAAGTGTCTGCCGAGATAATACTCATTTCAAACTCGATAATTGGTTTATTTTTTTCAGGATAACTCAGTTAAGTAATAATTTCAACAGCAATAATTTTATTTGTGTTCCCCGTGCGTCGCTGTCGGGCATGACGATGAACCTGCCGGGTAATTTCTCTTTTGAAACTTATTCTTTCAGGTCTTTTTCTGGATTTTCGTGCAAATTTTCGGAATCAGAAGAAGCCAGCCCCTCATCACTGGCCAAATCTACAGAAGCTGCGAATCTTACTGCAGTTACAACTACCATTAAGCTGATAAAGTATATCAAAAGATATGTAACCATTATCAAGAGAAACGGCAGGATTGTTTTAACTTCATCGGGATTCGGCAACAGTGTCCAGGCAAAATTACATATTGTTAAAATCAGGAACAGGAGCAGCAATTCTTTTGCATCAAAAATTCTGTAGTTTTTCAGGTGTTTAAAACTTTCGATAACCTTACAATCCCAGACAATGATTATCACAGGCAGTAACAATAAAGGTTTGAGCAGGATTAAAGTTGGGACAGTAAAACAAAACTGGTAGAGCAAAGGAAACGATTGAGCGCTCTGTATAAAATCTGCCCCAGATCCTTTTATGACTGAGAAAGTCAGCCATGCGAGGATAAAATAAACAGGCAGCCATACTAAACCTAATCCAAACATTCGCCAGAAAAAACGCTTTCCTGTTTTCAATAAAACCATAGGCGATTGCTGCCTGTCTCCTTCAAGATAAACGGTTCGTTGAAAACCAATGGTAAGTATCGTCAAAATTATCCCCATAAGCAGCACAAAGATATAGCTTATTAGGTGCTGCAATGGAGCTGGTTTGGTCTCTGTTGTAAACATCAGCTTATTGGAAAGGATGAACAAAACATTCAGGCCCACGAGAAGAGTTACCTCCGACCGGCGGGCTTTAAGGATAGCTAATGTTTTTTTGATTTCGGTCATATTACGTTGATAGTTTGAGGTTTTTTTCACCGACGATATTTTTAATTTTTCTACAGAATTCGAGGTCTGCCCTTACGGCCAAATTCTCATCGGCACGTACGTACACTTTCCCCCTGCTCGTGCTGACGGCGACATACAGCGGGCTTTGACCTTTGTGGTGTGAGCATACAGCTTTTATTTCTGCGATTTTTTCTTTCGTCACGTCCTCGGCGTTTATCTTGATGCTGACTTTCGGCTGGTGTTTTTCGGTGATTTGCTCGATTGGGATAAGCTCCGCAGCGATAATGTTCGGCCTCTCTCTTCTGTGATCGAGCCGGCCTTTGACGAACAGGATTTTGTCGGTTTCGAGAAAATCATTAAATTGATTATACTTGTCCGGGAAGAGCACGACTTCGGCCTGTCCCTGCAGGTCTTCGAGCGTTAAGACGGCCATTTTCGCACCGGCCGCTTTGCCTCTTTGAGTTATGTGCGTTCTTATTTTGGTAATCATCCCGCCGATGACGATTTTTTTGTCCTGCTGGTATTTTTCCAGGTCAGAGGTATTTGCAGTAGAGTAGAGGTTAATGGTTTCGGCGTGCCTGCTTAGAGGGTTGCTTGTCACGTAGAAACCGAGAACCTCCTTTTCGAAGGCGAGCATTTTCAGCTCGGGCCAGGGGTCGATTTGAGGCAGCTTTTCGTGGTCTTTCGAGTAGTCCGTATTGGCCGCTTCAGCGAAAAAGTTAAGCTGTCCGTTTTGTTTGTCGGCCTGACTGCGCGAGCCGATTTCCATAGCTTTTTCGAGGCCGGCTATCATCTGTGCCCTGCTTCCGCCCAGCTTGTCGAAGGCGCCCGCCTTGACGAGAGATTCGATGGTTTGCTTATTAACCTTTCCAAGCTCGACGTTTTCGCAGAAGTGGAACAAGCTCTTGAATTTCCCGATTTTTTCTCTTTTTTCGATGATGCCTTTTACAGCTTTGTCTCCCGCTCCTTTTACGGCGGCGAGACCGAACCGGATGATGCCCTTTTGCTTCTGCTCTTTTTGTTCATAGATAGGAGTGAAGTCGTGCAGACTTTCGTTAACGTCAGGCGGCAGAATTTCGATTCCCATTTGAGCGCATTCGTTTATATAGTCAACGACCTTCTCCGTGTTGTCGATGTCATAAGTTAGCAGAGCGGCCATATATTCGACGGGCCAGTATGACTTCATATAGGCGGTCTGGTAGGCAACGAAAGCGTATCTCGTGGAATGGCTTTTGTTGAAGCCGTAGCCGGCGAACCTTTCGATAAGCTCGAATATCTGCGTTGACTGTAATCCAGAAAGACCTTTGTTTCTGCATCCCTCGATGAACTTCTCGCGGGCTTTAGCGATGGTCTTCGCTTTCTTTTTGCTTATGGCTTTTATGAGACCGTAGGCCTGCCTCAAGGGAATGTCACCGAGTCGATTGCAGATTCTCATAACCTGTTCCTGGTAAACCATAATCCCGTAGGTCTCCGCCAGAATCTCCTTCATAACAGGATGCGGCAGGTTCCATTTCGCACCGTGCTTCCTGTCAATGTAATCCGGTATGAGAGTCATCGGTCCCGGTCTATACAGGGCGTTGGCGGCGATAAGGTCCTCGATACGGTCGGGTTCTATTTTGACAAGCAGGTCTCTCATCCCACCGGATTCGAACTGGAAGATACCTTTTGTTCTGCCTTCGGCGAACAGTTTGAAGACACGGGGGTCGTCAACGGGAATTTTTTCAAGGTCGATATCGACATCGTGCGTTTTTTTGACCAGATTCTTTGCTCTTTCCAGAACGCTGAGAGTCTTCAGGCCGAGGAAGTCCATCTTCAGAAGTCCCACCTTTTCGACGGTAGGCCCGTCGTACTGGGTAATGATATCATCTGAGCCGGCAGCTTTATACAGCGGGAGGAAATCGGTCAGATTCTTGTCAGAGATAACGACTCCTGCGGCGTGAACCGAGGCGTGCCTGGCGAGCCCTTCGAGTTTTTGGCAGATGTCGATGACTTTTTTCGTTTGCGGGTTCTGCTGATAAGCATTTCTGAGCTCAGGTTCGGTTTTCATCGCCCTGTCGATGGTCATTCCGACAGCGATGGGAACCAGCTTGGCGAGCCGGTCAGCTTCGGATAGAGGGACGTTCAGGACTCTGCATATATCTCTGATGACCGCTCGCGCCTTCATAGTGCCGAAGGTGATGATTTGAGCAACGTGGCCGTATTTCTTCCTGACGTATTCGAGCATCTTAGGTCTGCTTTCCTGGCAGATATCAATATCGACGTCGGGCATCTCGTTACGGTGAGGGTCCATAAATCTTTCGAACAGCAAATCGTATTTCAAGGGGTTGATATTGCACAGGCCGAGGCAGTATCCGACGACGGTACCAACCGCACTCCCTCTTGCTCCGACCGGGATATTGTTCTCTTTTGCGTAGTTGCAGAAATCCCAGACGATAAGGAAGTAGCTTGCGAAACCCTTCGATTCGATGACGTCCAGCTCTCTTTCGATACGAGCTTTAATTTCAGGAGTGATTTCATCGTAGAGTTCCCCGGCGTTGTCGAAGACAAGTTCGGTGAGAAATTCTTCGGGGGATTTTTTATCCGGGGGATGGAAAGAGGGGGCGTGATGAGATTTTAAATCAAGCTCGACGCTGCATCGTTTCGCGATCTCGAGAGTATTGTCACAGGCCTGCGGAATATCAGAGAAGTCCGACCTCATCTGTTCTGCATCTTTGAAGAAAATGTCTTTTGGGTAAATCATTCTGTTAGGGTCGTCGAATTTTTTGCCTGTGCTGATACAGCAGAGACAATTGTGCGCTTCGTAGTCGGATTCTTCGAGGAAGTGAACATCGTTTGTTGCAACCAGCGGCAGGCCAAGCTCGTCAGCAATCTGAATCAGACCCTTTCTTAGTTCGGGGTCGTCGTTTTCGTGTTTTTGAATTTCGATGAAAAACCGGTCGGGCGAGAAGATTTGCGCGTATTTTTCAGCTAATTTTTTTGCGGCCTTGTAATCGCCCCTTGCGAGCATAGAAGGTATTTGTCCTTTCAGGCAGGCGGAGCTTGCGATAAGCCCTTCGTTGAGCTCTTCGAGCACTTCCATGTCGATTCTCGGCCGGTAGTAAAAGCCCTCGGTGTATCCGATGGATGACAGCTTCAGAAGATTTTTGTAGCCGGCGTTATTCTGTGCGAGTAAAACAAGGTGGAAAACGGCATTCGAGATGGATGTTTTTTGTTTGTCGAATCTGCTCTTCGGCGCCAGGTATGCTTCGATTCCGATGATTGGTTTTATGTCAGCTTTTTTTGCCTTGCTATAGAACTCAACGGCCCCGAAGAGGTTCCCATGGTCGGTGACGGCGACGGAGTCCATATTTAGCTTCCTGCACTTTTTCAGCAGCTTATCGAACGTTATAGCCCCGTCGAGAAGGGAATACTGGCTATGAAGGTGTAGATGTGTAAATCCTTTAGGCGGCATCTATTAGTTTATCCTTAAGGAGACCGTTGTTTTCAGTATGATATTTATTAGATTGCTTTATGTCAAGATACCTGGACATTAAGTTTGCAGTTTTTATAAAAAAAGTTGTATTTTCGTGAGCTTCGGTTAAAATCATCAATTGACAATACGGTTTTGCCAGGGGAGCTTTAAGCCGGGCCTTTGTCCGGCGGAAAGCTGAGATTAACCCTTTGAACCTGAACAGGATAATACCTGCGAAGGGAGGTAATTAAAGCTTAAAAGCGCTTCCTTTTGCAGGAGCGTTTTTTTTAATGGTATTTCAGTTAGAAGGAGACGAAATGAAAGAAACAGCGATATCGCGAGTAATCATAGGCGAATACAGCCGGCGGCTCTCGGATTATATAGAAAGCGATGTAGTAATAGTGGGCGCGGGGCCGGCGGGTTTGACGGCAGGTTATTACCTTGCCAAAGAGGGCGTCAAGGTAACGATAGTAGAGAAAAAACTCTCAATCGGCGGCGGTATCTGGGGCGGGGCGGCCGGATACAATATTGTAGTCTTTGAGGATACAGAAATAATAGATGAAATCGGCATAGCTTGTGAAAAAAAAGGCGATTTGTATATCGCCGATGCAATTGAGTTTGCGACGGGCTTAGGTTACAAAGCCAGGAGGGCCGGAGCAATGATATTTAATCTTTTGCAGGTGGAGGATATAATAGTCAAAGAGGAGAGAGTCCAGGGGGTAGTGGTAAACAATACGAGCGCTTTGATGGTAGGGTTGCATGTGGACCCGTTCTGCATAAGCAGTAAATACTTGGTGGATGCGACGGGTCATCCGGCGGAGATAGTAGGTTTTTTGAAGAGCAAAAAACCAAAGCAGTTTCCGAGAGCGCTTCAGGAATATTTTATGAACGTTGAGGAGGCGGAGGCCGGCGTTGTTGAGAAAACCGGTGAGATATTCGACGGGATGTTTGTAGCCGGGATGGCCGTTTGCGATGTATTTAATCTTCCACGGATGGGACCAATTTTCGGCGGAATGTTAAAATCCGGTAAGAAAGCGGCGGAGATGATAAATGAACGCCTCAAAAATTCCATCTCGTAAGAAGTGTTTCCAATTGCTTCGGGAATACCACGTGCCGGAGCATATAGTTGAACATATTGTAAGCGTTTGCCGGCTCGGGGTTTTTCTGGCGAAGAAGCTTATCCAGGCCGGAGAGAGCGTTGATGTGGAGCTGGTCGAGAGCGCCTGCCTGCTTCACGATATGGCGAGGGTATGCGATTTCAAGGAGCTGGATTACAGCAGGTTTCACCAGGAAATTAGCGAGGAGGATAAAACAATGTGGCGGAAACTGCGCGAAAAGTATGGTAACTCATCTCACGAGGAGGCGGCTTTCGATATCCTCTCCGGCGACTTTCCGGAGGTCGCAACTTTGGTATTGAAGCATAAGTATATGGGTATGCTTGATGAGGCGAACAAGCCGAAAACCTGGGAGGAGAAAATCGTTTTCTACTCTGATATGCGGGTGATGCATAATAAGATAGTGCCTTTGAGACAGCGGCTGGAGGAAGCACATAAAAGGAATATCTATATGCACGGCGGCAAAGAAGAAAGCAGGATAAATACTTCGAAGGTTGACCCGCTGATTTACAAACTGGAGCAGGAGTTATTCAAGAAAATCGGCCTGGAACCACAGGATGTTACCGAAGAATTCATAAGCAGGCATAATGGAAGAGAATGTGGAGTTTAGCACAGAGATTTATGATTTCATCGATTTTTTCCTGTTTAAAACGAGGCCAAAATGAAAATTTCAGATGTGTTTTACTGCTTTTTAAAGCCCAAATCAGCGTTGGTCCGGCAAAACCTTGAAAAATTTGGAATAATTTGGATTTTCTGTAATTCTTACTTGACATTCCGGATGGGGGGGGGTACAATTGTTATAAGTATTATTAGGCTATTTTTTGTTACGGCCTATGGAAAGTAAAGAAAGGTTGGGAGAGATGAAATGGAAGGAACTGAGAGCTTCAGGCATGTGTCAGGACATCTTGGTTTTCTTACGATTTTCCCCTTCTTTTTTAACCAGCTTAATTTCCTCGGCAAATGTTAATCGTTGTTTTTTGGAAGAATTGAGTTATGAGAGAAACATTAGTAGTTTGTAGCATCTTTTTGTTTGTCTCATTTGTAGGTACATCGGCTCAGGCTGCCACAGTCGATTTAACTGTGTCTCCGTCAACCAAAACAGTTGGTGTTGGCGAGAGTTTCAGCTTGCAAATCTGGGCAGAAGCTGTGAATTTCGAAACAGGGGACTACTGGGAGGATGCAGCAGTTGGACTGGAATTCGATACTACATATTTACAGCTTGATGACGTTAGGATTAACACATCAGCGTTCACAGAACCGATGCCCGCTCCCGGTGGAGGTAATAATAATAACGACTGGGATGCCGGCTACGCAACGTTCATTGTGTTGGCAAGTGGTGATATAAGCTCTGATATCCGGCTTGCTACACTGGATTTTACAGCGTTAGCACCAGTTAATCCGACGCAAGTGAATATTGCCGATTATTTTCGAGATGCGGTTACTTCGACAAAAGTTTCTCAAGGTCTATGGCCTCTCACATATTATAATCTGGGAGGGGATATTCCAAGTACACCAGAGGTTGAAAACCCAATTGGAACACGTGGATATGGGAACATAACTATCCCCGAACCGGCGACCATTTGTCTGCTGGGTATTGGCGGATTGTTTCTTCGCAGAGGGAAAAGAGCTTAAATCTCTGACTTTGTCCTCTTTTAGCTAAAACAAACAAGAAACTCTAAGGGTATCGTAAAATGCGGCACCCTTTTTCTTTAACCTTTTTGAACCCAGCCAACATTTCTTGGCAATTCATTTATTAGCACCCTCTTTTTCTGCGTTAAATTGTGGTTTCGTTGACTTATACTTCGAGCCAAAATGAAAATTTCCGATGTGTTTTACTGCTTTTTTAAGCCCAAATTGGCCTGGAACCACAGGAGGTTACCGAAGAATTTATAGCCGAGTATGAACACGGGAACAATCAATGCAGAGAGAAAAACGGTTAGCCGGCGGATGTGTTTTCAGGAGGGCTTTACCAGTCCTCGATTCTTTTCGTGGCTGTTATGCCGGAGAAAACCGTGGCAAAGAGCATAAGTGCGAAGACAATAGCGGTGAACCAGTATCCCCAGGCGGCGTTCGGGACGTGAGCGGCTTTTATGATGACAGTGCCTATGGCGAACGTCTGGATGAACATCTTAATCTTCCCCGAAGATGTAGCGGCAAAGTTAATGCCTTTGGCTTCGGCGATGTGTCTGATGGTGGTAACATAGACCTCTCGGAGCACGATGATGCCGACGACAGACCAAAGAATAATAGAATTCGCAACCGGAGTCAGGTCAAACAACTTCGGCTCTTTTATGACGGCGAAGCAAATAAAGCTGCCGCAGACGAGAATTTTATCGGCGAGCGGGTCCAGCATTCTGCCGAATTTACTGTCAACGCCTAACCTTCTTGCGACAGCACCGTCGATAAGGTCTGTTACCCCGGCGATGACAAAGATGACGAAAGCGATGTCGAGAGTTAAGGATTTATTCTGGGCGGAGGGTGACTTAAGAATCATAACCAGGAATATCACGGTGAGGACGCATCGGCCAAAAGTCAGCATGTTAGGGATATACTTTCGCATATCTACAAGTCTACCTTGCCAGCTATTTAATTCAATATAAAATCTATATTATACTGCTTACGATTGAGTTTTCCCGTTTGTCCGTGGGTAAATGACCTTAAAACAATAAGATATAATTTTCATCGCGGAGATTTACTGCCCTGAAGGGCATAAATTTGTTCCGCTATAAGGTCGTAGTTTTCTGAGTCGATTATTTTTGCGTTTACCAAATCGCCCGCCCCCGCTGTGCAATTCTTTATAAAGCATACACTGTCGATTTCAGGCGCCTGTCCATAGAACCTTGCCACGGCGCTCCCGTCCCGGTCCACCGAGTCAATCAGGACTTCAACTTCGGAGCCAATCCTGCTTCTGTTTTTCTCGAAGGCGATTTTCTGCTGGGCCAGCATAAGCCGCTCGAATCTTTCCTGCTTTAGCTCTTCGGCTATCTGGTCTTCCATATCAGCGGCGGCAGTGCCCTTCTCGGCGTAGAATTTGAAACAGCCGAGATTGTCGAACCTCGCCCATTGTATGAAGTCAAGAAGCTGTTGGAATTGCCCTTCGGTTTCTCCGGGAAAGCCGACGATGAAAGTGGTTCTTATGGCAACTTCGGGCATCTTGCCTCTCAGCTTTTCGATGAGCTGATAGTTTCCCTCTTCCGTATCAGGTCGGTTCATATCTTTCAGGATTTGGTTGTTTATATGCTGGAGAGGTAAATCGATGTAGTGGAGGATTTTTTTGCTCCCGGCTATCGTCTCGATGAGCCGGTCGGTAACATCTGTCGGGTATGCATACATCAATCGGAGCCATTTAATATCTTTTATTTTTTCAAGCCCTTTCAGCAATTCAGGTAAGCCGGTTTTGGCTTTCTTCAAATCCCGGCCGTATGACGTGCTCGCTTGGGCAATGATGATTATTTCGTGAACGCCGGTGGAGGCAAGTTGCTGGGCTTCCGAGAGAATGTTGCCTATGGGCTTGCTTCTGAATTCCCCTCGTATGGAGGGAATCGTGCAGAATGAGCAGCGGTAGTTGCAGCCGTCGCTTATTCTAAGATAGGCGTAGTGGCCGGGGGTGATAAGCAGCCGGGTTTTATCATTGCTTGGCCTCTCAGGTGGCTTATCGAGAAATTCCAGCGTGTCGTTCGAGGAAAGGGTTTTTTTGATTATATTTGCGATTTTGTCTCTGAATTTCAGAGAGAGGACGGCATCGATTTCGGGGAATTGCTCAGCAAGCTCACTTTGCAGTCGCTGGGGCAGGCAGCCGGCAACGATAATTTTTTTTACTTCGCCTTTCCTTTTCAGCTCGATGTTGTCTTTAATAACCTTTAAGGCCTCCTGTTTTGCCGGCTCGATGAATCCGCAGGTATTTATGACGACGACATCAGCGTTATTGGTCTCCGACGTGATAATAAAGCCCGCCTGGGCAATCTCGGCCAACATCCTTTCACTGTCGATGATGTTTTTGGGACAGCCCAGTGCGTAGAAGCCGACGGTTATAGCTTTTTTGTCTTTGCTTTTGGACATAGAACAAAAATAACAAAAAATGGGCAGATGGTCTAATAGTTTGACCCGGGTTTTAAAAGATATTGTTTTTTTCCAATCCTTGACGGTTAAGCTCAACGACAGTATAATGTAGTTTTGCCGGAGAGATAAAGGCGAATGGTTATGTATTATAGAAAGCAAAAAAACTGGTCGCAGATGATTTTTGGGATAACCGCTCTGGTTGTGCTTTTATCGCTATCCGGCTGCGGCGACTTCTTTGAGAAGAAAAGCACAGAGTTAGAAACGAAGAAAACTCTGGATGAGCTGAGCCGAATAAGAGAAATCCCCGATGTGAACAATCCTCTACCTGAGATATACCGCGAGCCGGCAAAAAAGATTACCGTAAAGAATGGGGTCAAGCTTTTCTATTTCACAAAGAATCACACTGTTGATAAACTGGTTAAGCTCACTAACGACCAGTTTGCAAAACTGAGTACCACTGCCGACGGCAAAACAATCTATGCACCTTATTACTCAGTCAGCGGGAGCTCGGCTACAAATCAATTAATTATTACCTGTCCAAATGATGTAGAAGCCGGGGAAGTTCTTGAATTTCTGAAGATGGTTGATGTCCCGCCCATCCAGGTAAGTATCGACTGTCTGATTCTCGAGCGTTACGCCGACGTAACAATGGACTGGGAAACCACCATAATGGTAGAGAACCTTTTAGGTGAAGGCATCACATTGGGAGGAAAAGCCGATAGTTCAGATGTTCTTCTTCCGACCTTTCCTGGGGCATCGCTGCGGGAATCCAAGCGTAGTGAATTCGGGCTGAACTTCGGCTACTGGCATAATCAAGATGTGGAGGGGCATCGAATCAGGGCCATAGCGGACCTTCTTATCTCGAAGGGGTACCTGAAAATCCTGATGAATCCGACGCTGCAGACGGTGAACGGTCAAAAGGCAAAAGTTACTTCAAGGGAAAATGTGGGTCTTGAAAAGGTTGTTACAGATCAAGGAAGGATATATTCAGTAACAGATTATCAATGGGTGGAGGACTCGCTTGAAGTTACGCCGCACGCTTTTGCGGACGGCTCAATCGGGCTTACGACAAACATAACACTTGGCTCGAAATCCAAGCCGGAAGGCGTCGTGCAAACCTCCATAATTACAGAACGCAAAGCGGAGATGGCAGAGAACAGGATAGCACCCGGCGACAGTTTAGTGGTAGCGGGGATAAGAAAGACTACGAAACGCAATGTAATCCGCGGAGTTCCGTTCCTTCAGGATATCCCGATTCTCGGCATCTTGTTTTCAAGTAAGGATTTCGAGGAAAGAGCTACGGAGGTTATATTTATTCTTACTCCGAGTATCTCCTCCGGTGGTATAGATTATGCCAAAATGGCGGAAAACATAAGGAAGAAGTATGCGACGCCGGAATACGAGACCGGACTGCAAGAGGCCTTTACCGACCCGTTCGGAACAAAAACTTATACCGAACAGATTGAGAAGGAGGCGGCGCAGGCAGAGTTCGAGCGCTTCAAGGCGGAGCTTGATAAGGCAGCCGCTAAGGGTGAAGTAGAGCAGGTAAAGAAGCAGCTTTTGAAAACCGCCGAAGAGGTTATGGGCGAGAAGGCAAAAGCAATGAGGGCGCATTCAAAAGCACTCGAAGCGCAAAAGGAGGCACAGAAAGCAAAGACTGAGGCAGAAGAAGTGAAAAAGGCGTTTTTGAAGGCACAACAGGAGGCAAAGGCGGCTAAAGCGGCTGCTGAGGCAGAGAAGGCAAACGCGGCTAAAGCGGCTGCTGAGGCAGAGAAGGCAAACGCTGAGGAAAAATCTCAGGAAAAACCAAAAGAAACCGAAAAGAGTCAACAGCCGGAAGAAAATGAGGGTAAAGAAGTACAAAAGGAAACTGAACAGGAAAACCCCCAGGAAAACGGAAGCTAAGCTCAAAATGAGCCGATAGAGGCGAATAAGCAGTGCTCAGCAAAGAAAAAAATGAAAAGCGGGCTTGATGATTGACGGCCAATAACAGGTTAATTCAGGCCAAAATATTTTAAAATAGTTCTTATTTTTTAAATAATTTTACTTTGTAATTTCGCAAATCATTCATTATACTTAATGGAAAGTCCTTAGCTGGACGATAGGATAAAAGAAATTAGTTTTTCTCTGACGCAGTAGGGGATACTGTTATGAAGACCAAGAAGCAAATATTAGCCTTAATAGCTCTTGTTTTGATTGTAAGTATGCCGGCCGTATTGCAGGCGGCAAAGGCAGAAGGCAGCATTAAAGTAGCAGATGCCGGTGCCGCATTACAGGCAAAGTTTAAAATGCTTATAACAGACCAGGGCTCGGCAAACGGTTTCTTCCAGTACTCAACGGCTAACGGAAAAGAGCAAGTCCGCATTACGATATCCTATTTAAAAATCGACGGCAAATATGCCTGGTTTGCAGGTGAGTGCACGGCAGACGGGATAGGCAACATAGGCAACTGGTTTTTCGGCGTAGTTCACGACGGCGGAACACCAGGCAGATTAGTGGACCAGATTTGGTGGGAGTGGATACCTGATAGCCAGCAAGCCGAAGCGGAAGCCAAAAGCAAAGTAGAAAATCTGGAAATACCGTCCGACAACAAGAAAATCCAGGCCGGCGACATCGAAGTCAGCTCCTGATAAAAACGCTCTTACAAGCTCTTGTCAACCTGGCCGTCAGGAAGCATATTATCAGGATGGTAAACCCCCTGCTCTTCCAACTGATACCTTCGACAGTTCTCCCAGTTATTATCCGACTTGCAGTAGTCGTTCGCCCATACCTCAGCGAGCTTACCTGCTCTTTCAAATCGTCTCAGCGGACAAATGTCATACCATTTACATCTCATCGTATTCCGCATCCATCTGTTTTAGGTTATCGCTCTCCGGATTTGTTTTCATTCCTTTTATATTTAGCCCCGCCTCCACGACCCCGGGGTGTTTGCATTCGCTTGCGTCCGCTCTACGCTGTCCGTTAAACGCTATCCGCTATACGCTATTTATCCGCCGCAGGCGAGCCCAAGGAGGATTGCATTTCGCTATATCATTGGCAAACCTAACCGCCTGTTATTTATCCAAGACGACCTCAGCCGATTCTATCACTATTGCCTTAACCGGAACGTTGGCATACTGCCCCTTATTGGCCGTCCGGACAGAGGCAATTTTATCTACTACATCCATACCTTCGACAACTTTCCCAAACACCGCATAGCCGGCCTTGTTGGGACCACCATAATTCAGGGAATCATTGTCTGAATGATTGATAAAGAATTGACAGGTTGCACTGTTGGGATTGTTGGTCCGTGCCATTGCGATAGTCCCTCTGTCATTCTTCAGACCATTATTTGCCTCATTGATAATTGGCTTATGAGTCCGTTTCTGTACCATATCTGCACTGAAGCCGCCGCCTTGAATCATAAAGTTCGGCATGACCCGATGAAATATTGTTCCATCGTAAAAGTGCTCTTCCACATACCTGAGAAAATTCTTCACGGTAACCGGCGCAGCATCCTCGTTAAGCTCAATAACAATATCCCCCATACTCGTCGTCAGTTTAACTTTCTTAGCCGCTGCATCCATTTGCTTGGTCTCCTTAATAGACGCTTTTGTTGCATTATCTTCTTCTGAAACACCGTCTTTATCTTTGCTGCAGCCGAATACTAAAGCAATCATAACTGACAGCAAAATTACTCCGAATTTGCGTTCCATAAACATTTCCTTTCTTACTTTATCGCCCAGCCACCGTGGCCGTCGATTGTTAAAGTCTTCAAAAAACATCATCTTATGCAAGCGTTTCTTCTTCATTTATAAAATGCTGTACGCTCTCTACAAACCTATCGTAGGCTTCACGAACTTTGTCTTTAGGTGGCCTCTTTCTTAAATACGGAGCACAATCACGGAGATCTTTTTTCAGAGTGCTCAACGGACTCGTTCGACCATTACTAAACCAGTGGCAGTTATTCTTGGTGTTCAATGGAAGAGTGTAAAACTGGATGATCGCATCTTCCATTTGCACAATATCTTCAGTTTCAAACCAGTCGACCATGGCATTATCCAATATCCATATAGTAAGTCTGCGTTCACCTTTCTTGCCGAAAGTATACTCTTTATTGGGAAAATCACGATATTTGTATAGACAAAGTTTTAGCTTATTACAGAGCAGGCAGCCTAAAGACTGCCTGAGCGAAGATTGAGCTTTTCCTCTCACCAGTTTGCCTAATACATGTTGTTTAACAACTCTTTCGAATAGATTTGATGCTTTGCCAACATAAAGTAAAGTCCAGTATCTACGGAATGGCCATCTTCCAGTGGTTATTATTTCACAACCTTTTTTTGGTACGTACAATAGCGAAGGAACTTTGAAAAACCAACCATAGATTCCTGGCTTAAAAGATGGTGCCGTCTTTACAGAATTTAGGAGTTTTTTAGCCGGAGTTGCCTTGCCTCGAACCATAAAACGCAGTATCTTAAGGTCATGCATAATGCGATAACTCAGTTGAGGACTTAGCAACCGAACAAGTTTAGCCAGCTTTTTTTTCAGCTTTTTATTGTATTGTAGATCAACCAGAGAGTTTATGCTTAATCTGTCTAATAGCTCCTCATATTCATTTATTATTTTTTTTCTTCCCATGTAATTTACTCTATTGACCAGCTATTGCGGGTGCTAATTAACTTATGAAACTTCTCAGCATTAGCAATCCTTTCGGCCTTTTTCCGCTGTTTTCTTCAATTCCCGTCCAATTTCTTTTATTAAATGATTCCGCGTGTGCAAACAAGTTGCCGTTGGTTCTTCAATATTTATCCAATCTTTTGTGTTGTAATTATATGAATTTGCGGGATTAGTACAATATGTTTCCTTTAGTGGCAAAGGCTGGAGTGTGGAGTTTAAACTGATTTACACTGATTTTAAGTAAAAATAGTAAATTACTCTTGAAAGGTTAGGCTTTTCGGACTTGTTTTTAGCGGTTCTTTCGGGTGATTACTTCGTTGTTATTGCCTTAACTGTATGTGTTTAGCTTGCTAATTTGGCAAGCTCGCAAAAAAGTTGCTCATTTTCTATATAATCTAATTCAACAGTAATACGTAGCCAATGCTCAAACTTTTCCCAGTCCTTAAAGTCTGTTTTCCCTTTTATTTTCTTAATCAATCGAAATAATGCCCATGAGAAATCATGGCCTCTAATATTATTTCTTACATCTTCGTGCATTCCTTTTTCAAATGCCCTCATGACATCTTGGAATCTTCCCAATTCTTTATATCGACCATTAGTAATCAAATAATTCTTTATAAATTTAGATTCGTTGAAAACTATTTTTTCGCGTTCCCAAACAAAATATTTATTTAAACTTTTATATACTGGGAAAGTCATTTTCCACTGGAGTTTTTCATTTGTTAGCCTAATCAAAAACACTCTTTCTAATACACATGCAATATTATTCAATATTGTTTGCGGTTTTATTGGCAAGCTCATTGCTATTTCTATTTTTTTTAAAACATTTTCATTAAACAAGTACATCTCAAGGGCTGTATAATCAGTGTATTCTAGAACTGGGTTGTTCTCGATTTTCCCAAGGTATCTATCAAAGTCGGCATCAACAACACACTTTACCATTATTTCATCATCAAAGTATTGACATAACTCTTTAGATAGTGCAATTACTTTGTTCTGACTCGAACCTCGCCTCAGTCCATACCTTTCAATGATATCTCCAGGAATCTCTACTGTATCAATAGAGTAGACTTTTACATCTTTGATACCTTTAGCATCAAAGAACCATCGATAAAATCCCGTATCGCACCCTTCGACATACACATCCTTAAGAAATGGCGCAAGTTTATATTTAGCTTTAAGCACTTCTAATTTATAAAGATTCAATTACTTACTCTCCAATTTTACCACCTTTTCCAAATGCTGTGATATTATTTCCATGCTATGACTTGCAAATATATACTGTATAGGGCTACCCTTAGAACAACTAAGCAAGGAATCTACTAAGCTCCGTTGCCATACCATATTTAGGGAAATCTCAGGTTCGTCAATAATAAAAATGCAGCGTTTCCCAAGGGCTGTTATCGTATTGCAGAAAAGTAAAAGTAGATGCCGCTCACCTGAAGATAGCATTTCAGGCTTAAGCATCTCTTTGCTTTTTGATATAATTGTAAAACCCCTTCGGATATTAAAAGCGAGGTTCTTGTCAACTAAGAAAGAGTTAATCGTTTCGACTAGCGAAGATATTCTGTTTTGAACTTCTTGCATAGCATTAAGCTTTGCTTCAAAGCTATCAAGATATGGCATTAATATTCTTTTTACATTAGTTAATTTTGATCCACTGGCCTCACGTACTTGGTTTCCTAAAACACCTGCATTAAATTTGGGAGTTAGCCCATATTTCTTGTAAGAATTGTTTCTGGTTTCAATATCATTAAGTCTTTTTATAATATCTTCCTTTGAATAACTTTTCTTGGCTTTTGAGTCAGTTGGAGTCATGAGGTTTTTAATTATTTCTGCATATATATCATTCACTTCCGACTCACCTCGTGAAGTCCCCCGAATTACTTGCCCACGCAACCATTCCTCTGCCTTTCTGATTGATTGATTAAGTAAACGAAATAGAATTACCTCAGGATCCTCCTCTCTTGATTCTGACGTATGCCATCCTTCCCCCCTATTTTGATACGCTCTTCTTTTTGCAAAAGTAGGATGTTCGCCATCTAATTGAACTCTTCTGTTATCTGATATTAAATATAATTGTAAATTGAGAGATGAAACTGCCTCAAGAAACACCGCATGCTTTAATTCCTCTTTTGAATTAAAAGCCCCAACAAGATCATCACTCTCCATTATCCATTCAGCTTTCTTGACTTCTCCCTTTATTTCACAGCCCGTTTCAAATGAACCAATGAATTTCCCCATCTTTCTTTTAGCCCAAACAAGAACTCCATTTGTAAGTTCAATCTCCAAACGATTAAATTTAGTTTTGGCTATATAAGTTTTATGACCTTCCCTTGGAGCAGTTGCAAGTAAATGAAAAATCAGATTAAGCAATGTTGTTTTCCCTGCGCCATTTTGTCCATATAAGATCATAATTTTATTAATTTGAGCACTTTCTGATTCGCTCGGTATATCATAATCATACAATCCGAATAATCCTCTAACTCTAATCCGTTTGATTCCTAGGCCAGTAAGATTAGCCATAATAATACCTCCAAATATTGTGCCTGAGCAAAACTATCTATCCATTTATCTTTTCCTTACCCTCTTTCGCATGAAGCTACGGAGGGCTACGCTTCAACTTATATGAAACTGTTGATTTTTGCTCCGCAGCTTAATTCTACTTGCTCGCGGAGTAGTTCAACGCATCTGGCTAAGTATTTTAGTTCCTGTGGTGTTATCTTATAGTCATCGTGGTAGCGTGCTCCTACATAGGCCTGACTTCACTTATCACAGCTTATCTTTTTCCCTGGAAAGCGGGTGTGGATGATTAAGCAGGAAAGTTGTTCTTAATCCCGACAATCCTTTCTTATAATTCTACCCAGATATATTATAAAGTAAAGGCCAAAATATAACGCAAGAACCCCGAACGGCCTGCCGGCAATAAAAATATCAACCAAACGCGCAACCCCCACCGCAACAAAAAACTCAGGCCAGCCAGGGCCAAACCCAAAAATCGTAGGTCCGCCGAAGGCGGAATCGACCAAACGCGCAAGTCCCCCCTAACATAGAAGGCGCGTTTTTACCGCCCAAAAAATGAAAATAGAAAACTCTAAAACAGGAGGTACTTTTGAACACCCATTTTCTTTCATCTTTTC
>JAUVVQ010000086.1 GCA_030604525.1 Phycisphaerae bacterium
GAAATTCTCAAAAGAATCGTAACATTTCCGTTGGAAATCCATATCCCCTACTGCCAAAACTTCATCCACCAGTAGTATTGGACTTTCAACACTGACAGTTATCGAGAAGCCCAGTCGCACCTGCATCCCGGATGACAGGTTCTTCACCTTTGCATCAACGAATCTTTCCAATCCGGAAAAGTCAATTATCCAGTCATATTTTTCCTCAATCTCTCGCCGTGACATTCCAAGCAGCGCACCATAGAGAAAAATGTTGTCTTTAACGGTTAAATCCCCTTGAAAACCAATGCCCAATTCAAGAAAAGGTGCAATGTTCCCATTTACAGATATTGTACCCGATGTCGGTTCGAGTACCTTAGCTACGAGTTTTAGCAATGTAGATTTGCCCGCACCGTTTTTGCCTATTATCCCTAAAAACTCGCCGTTATTGACCTTCAGGTTTATATCGCGTAAAGCATAAAGCTCTTCGTAAGTTTGCTTCTGCAAAAGACTGACAAACCTCTGCCGCAAAGTTGTTTTGCCTGAGCCGTTCTTGCCTATTATCCCTAAAAACTCACCCTCATTGACTTTTAGATTTATATCGCGTAAAGCATAAAGCTCTTCGTAAGTTTGTTTCTGCAGAAGACTGACAAACCTCTGCCGAAGAGTTGTTTTCCTGTCGTGTGGCAAGCGGAATATTTTATTTACTTCTTCAAGAGCTATCATAAATCCTCCGCAAAGCTGCGCGATAACCTATTGAACATTCCTAAACCTGCCACAAATAAGCAGGCTGCCACAGAAGTTATAATAATGTGATTTGTAAAACCTAAGAACTCCCCGCTTGGTCCGATTAGGGCTTCTCTGCAGCCTTGTATAATTCTCGCAGCTGGGTTTGCGAATATTAAGGGGTGGTATTTGGGCGGTACTATAGCGATGGGATAAATAATAGGTGTAGCCCAAAAACCAAGCTGAACAAATACCTCCCAAATGTGATGGATGTCCCTGAATTTCGGATATAAGGCGCATAACAGAAATGCTACGCCTACCACAAGCACGTAAAGCTCAGCTAAATAAACAGCCAATAGCAATGCACTGGTTCGGAAATGAGCACCGGAAAAGATAAAGAAAATGAAAAACACAACTATATTGAGCAGCAGAGTAAGAAGCGACGTCAAGGAAGAAGCTATGACGATTATCCAGCGTGGAAAATAAATCTTTTTAAGTATCGATGCTTTGCCCTCCAGCAGCACCATACTGTTTAGGGTCACCTCGGACAGGAAGTTCCAGAGAATAATCCCCAAAAGAAGATACAATCTGTAATTTTCAACATCCCATCTTACAAATACTGAGAACACCAGATAGAGTGTCCCAAACATTAAAAGCGGTTTAAGCAGGCTCCATAAATATCCTAAGACAGAGTTGTCGTATTTTATCTTAAAGTCTGTTATCGCCATTACGAAGGTAAGGAATATATAATTCTTCCTGCGCAACAAAGTTTCTCCTTAAAGTGTAATAATGTCAGTCCATGATTTTGTGTATCATAAGTTCAGACATTTTATCTCTTCTGTCAAGAGGGATAAATATAATTTTTCGCGATCAGCGTATAATTTGGACATGGGCATACGTGCCGGTAGGAGTATTCTTACTTGTCGCAACGCTGCAGCTTGTTCCATTACCTGTGGGCCTGGTAAGTTTTATCTCGCCAAATACAGCGGTTGTAAAAACAGAACTCTTAAGTGATTTGCCCAATGCCGATACGCTACTTAAGTCGATGACTTTTAGCTTTTATCCAAATGCTACAAAGCACGACCTGCGGCTGGCATTGGCAGTTGCGGCAGTGTTTGTAGTTGTCCTTAATGTCTTCCGCCGCCCGGACCAGATAAAACGCCCCCTGATGGTTATAGCACTAATCGGTGGCATCATTGCCTTGATTGCCCTGGCACAGAACCTTCTCGGAAACGGTAAAATCTACGGGTTCGAATCCCGTCTTTCACCCTTTTATGCTCGTATAGCACATTGCGTATTTCGTTCCCGGGCCTAAACAATACAAAAGAGACAAGCCATAAGGACTTTCCCCTTTTTGTATCCACTTAAGCCTAACAGATAATAGCTGAAGGCTAACTATTTTTTGCGTCTGTGAAGCAGACTCAACGCGCCGAGACCCAGCAGAGCGACCGTTGCCGGCTCCGGGACAGCCGATGATGTGAATGCTGATGTTGCTGTGTAACCACCCTCGTTGGGCAACAGCACCTGATTGGCAAAGCTGAACGAAAAGGCCTCATCCGTCAGAGTAGCGCCGCCAATTTCCGAACCACTTATTGTCACATCATTACCGAACAGTTCCACTCCCCCAAGGCTCGTAGGTGATAGGAAAGCCGAATCAAAGTCGATCTGAATCAGTGGAGTGGTGGCGGTACTTTGATTGTCCGCAAAGAACTTGACCGTTCCACCACCTGTACTGCCGCCCATAAGACCGCCTGTGTAACTAAGCGCGGTCATCTCGAAGAAGGCATCAACAAAAGTGTTGCCGCTGTAAACAACCTCAAGTGTAAGATTAGTTTGCGAGTCGAGCCACCCGCCGGTGATGAGGTCGTTATGCAGATCAATCCTGAACAATGGCGTAGTGCTGCCCGCTGCGGGGTCGTCGAAGGTTGCAATCGTCAATGTTGCCTCTACCAAAGTTGTACAAACAAACATTATGCACAAAACTAAAAAACCAATTCTTTTTTTCGATTTCATCTTTTTGGTTCTCCAAAAAAACGTTTGATGGATAATGGTTTATATCAACAAATTCATTTATCCTTTTTTGTGTGCGCAGACTCTTCGCCGGCGCAAAATCAACGACAGACTGCCGAGACCAAGCAGACAAACCGTCGCCGGTTCGGGTACCGTGACGACACGAATCCAGTCACCCGGCTGAACGACTCCCATACTCACAGTAATCTGATTGCCGGAAACGACATATCCATCGATATCGATTCCCCCCATGCCGCGATTAGCGAACATTACTGCTGGGTAATTAGTGGCGGGTGCACCCAACTCAAGGGTTGAAGCGGCTTCCCAGTTTCCACCTGTATCGGACATCACACCCAAGATAGGATTCGCGAAGGTCCATACTACTTCCCTGTGGGTCACGGGGGTCTCCGCCGAGTTTAGAAAAATCATGTGGCTGTTGACGAGTGTCCCAGCCGAGATGGTCC
>JAUVVQ010000039.1 GCA_030604525.1 Phycisphaerae bacterium
TATAAGTGTCCTACTTTTCGAGAAAACCCCGCTAAAACAAGCACTTACGGAAAATTATTATAATTTTAAGGAGCAACAAAACTATAACCAACTGTCCTTATTCGACTTATAATGGGACAGTACTGATGCTAATTCCTAAATGCTAATTCCTAAATGCTAAGGCAAATTCGAATATCCAAATTTCAATGTTCAAAATATTTCACCACGGACTGCGCGGATTGTGTGATTTTCGATTTGCAATATTTCTGCCGATACGCTACTCTCTACTGAGAAGTTGCTTTATATATTATTATGTTAGAACTCAGCAGATAAGAGAGAAGTGAGGGATTATGAATTACAGAGAGAAAGCATTTAAAGCGAAGTTTACGGGTGTCGGAAGAGGTCTGGACGTCAAGCGTTCCCAGGTAATCTTAGAGAATGTATCAAAAGTCTTATTAATATTAGTTGCCTTCTTCCTTGCCCATCCGGTACAGGGACAGGTCTTTGACAACGAGAACATTCCGCTGCCGGAGCATCCCCGGCCGGATTTCCAAAGGGCTCAATGGTTCAATCTCAATGGGCTGTGGGACTTCCGCTTCGATGGCAAAGACGAAGGCCAAAAGCAAGAATGGTTTAAGGGCAATGTAGATTTTCCTGAATCTATCATTGTCCCTTTTTCCTGGGGCTCTAAGCTCTCGGGTGTAAAAGACGAGGCCGATATCGGCTGGTATTGCCGCGATATAAATGTTCCCGATGTATGGCAGGGCAAGCGCATATTTTTGGTCATCGGTGCCTGTGACTGGCACACGACCGCCTGGCTGGACGGCAAAGTTCTCGGCGAACATCAGGGAGGCTACACGCCTTTCGAATTTGATTTGACACCATATTCAAAGCCGGGCAAGAGTCATCGGCTGGTTCTGCGTGTCGATGACAGTCCAGAGAGCTTCAAACTTCAAGGCAAGCAGGGCTACGGCCGCGCAGCGGGAATCTGGCAAACCGCCTATCTGGAAGCCCGAGCAGAAGTTGCCTTCGAGACAATCCACTTCACGGCTGATATCGACAACAAGCTTGTTACAGTCGAAGCAAGACTGGACAGGCCTGCGCCAGCTGATATGAAACTCCAACTGCAATTCAAAGCCGCCGACCTGCCGAATTCAACTGTTTCTCGAAAGGTCCAAAAAGGAGACCGTGATATTCAGTTTGATGTGCCGATAGCAAAGCCCCGGCTCTGGTCCTTAGATGACCCATATCTTTATGAAGTGGCGGCTACATTACAGGGCGAGAAAGGGCGGGACAGCGTATCCACATATTTCGGCATGAGAAAAATCAGCGTCGTGAACTTGCCTGGAACGGACTTTCCATACATAGCGCTGAATAACAAGCCCGTATATCTTCAAACCGCGCTCGACCAGTCCTACAATCCCGAGGGTTTTTATACCTTCCCCAGCGATGCATTTATGCGGGATGATATATTGCGAACTCGGCGGATAGGCCTCAACGGTCTGCGTATTCATATCAAGGTTGAGGTGCCGCGTAAACTCTACTGGGCCGACCGGCTCGGTGTCCTGATTATGGCCGACGTGCCAAACAGTTGGGGCGCACCCGATGCCAAAGCTCGTAAGGAAACCGAAACGGCGCTGCGAGGCATGATTAGCAGGGACTACAACCACCCATCGATTTTTTCCTGGGTCAATTTCAATGAAACATGGGGCTTGGTGACGCGCGGTAAGGGCTACACCCCCGAAACACAAAAATGGGTTGCTTCAATCTACAAACTGACCAAGCAACTGGACCCCACCCGGCTTGTCGAGGACAATTCAACGAATAAACTCGACCACGTTATGACGGACATCAACAGTTGGCACGCATACATACCGGGCCACAGATGGCGGGATGTTCTCGACCTTTACTGTGCGAGGACTTACCCCGGTTCCGGGTTCAACTTCATCGGCGAAAACAAACAAGGCACCCAGCCGATGATGAACAGCGAATGCGGCAATGTCTGGGGCTATGAAGGCAAGGAAGGTGGGCAACCCACAGGCGATATCGACTGGGGCTGGGACTATCACATGATGCTCAACGAGTTCAGACGCCACCCAAAGTGCTGCGGATGGCTTTATACGGAGCTTTACGATGTAATAAACGAATGGAATGGTTACTGGCGATACGACCGAACCGACAAAGTCACTGGCCTCGGTGACTTAGCTTCCGGCATGACACTTAGGGATTTTCACAGCCCATTCTATCTCGCCACCGAACGAAGACTCTGCCGCGAGGTCAAGCCCGGTGCCACTATTCAGGTCCCGCTTTATGCCTCCTTCCTGACAGAGCAGCTCGTCGGTAGTGCGTTAAGCTTGAAAACAAAACTATACGGCTGGGACAGTCTCGGTCAAAAAAGAACATATTCGCACAGCACCGTCTCTGTCCCCTATAAACCCTGGATGTCGAGAGAGCTTGAGCCGTTGAAGGTTACAATGCCGGACAAACCCGGCGTCGCTGTATTGACCCTGACTTTGCAAAGTGCTTCCGGCAATATACTAAGCCGCAATTTTACGACATATCTTGTCACTGACGGTCCCTGCGCCCGGCAGGAAACCGTCAACAGCAGTTCGGGAAAGATGAAGGTCATCCGCTTCGCACCGGACACATTCGAAAAGGCTGACTGGTCCCTGAAGCAGTGGAATGTAATGGACGGCCTGAAAGTAAACGGCGCCGGCTCAGGTTACTTTGAATACCATGTGGCGTGGCCCAGCGACCTGAAGGCCTCGGAGATAGCCGAAGCATCGTTACTCATAGAATTGTCAGCCAAGCGACTATATGGAAAGGACATTGAAGGAGCACGCGAACTTACAGGGGATTTTATGTTAGGTGAAGGCACCCATGACCCGAGCCGAAGCCCCAATTCATATCCTATGACCGACGAGACGCCCTTTCCGAGTGCTGTGAGGATTTATGTCGCCGATAGTGCAGCCGGTATCTTCGACCTTGCCGATGACCCCGCTGATCACCGCGGTATCCTTTCCTGGCATAGCCAGGTCCGCGACTATAGTAAACCCGCCAAAGGCGACGGGGAGTTGTCATTTAGAGACTTCAAGGGCGGCGAACTAAATGAAGCCGGCTCATACGGATACCTCGTCGAAGCACGAATATCGCCCGATGCATTACGCAAAGCCCAGTCCAGGGGTCAAATCCGCATACGCCTTGAAGTCGATGATGCCCTGTCGGGCGGATTGGCAATATATGGAGAGCGTTTCGGCAGATATCCACTTGACCCGACACTTATTTTTGTATTGAATAACTAAAAATCCTACGTGTAAGAAACGAAGGTTGGCTATGGCTGATAAGTAGTTGCTAACAGGTCTGCCGAATATGGCCAAAACTGCACGAAGTGACAGAAAGAATCTGAAAGGAGATGGAACAATGAATACCAAAGTTTACCTGCTGACAGTTGTTATCGGCTTGCTATCAGTGCATTTGGCCCCGGCAGCGAGAGTCCCAAAGAAAGCTGTTGCCGGACAGGATGTCTATAAGGCACCTGAGCCGGGACAGGTTACTATGAAAGGTTTTTTAGGCAATCGTATGGATGTCAATCGCGAAGGCCGACTAAGAAGACATATCACAGAAGATATGCTGCTGGCCGGCTTTCGTAAACGTCCCGGCTCGCAGCCCTGGATTGGTGAGCATGTGGGGAAATGGCTTCACGCAGCAACGCTGGCCTCGGAAAACAAACAAGATGATACAACACTGGCAGAGAAAATCCAAAGAATCGCCAACGGCCTGATGGATTGCCAGATGGAAGATGGCTACCTCGGAACCTATGCGAAGCAAGACAGATGGGCCCCACCAGATAGAGACGGCTGGGATGTCTGGGTGCATAAGTATGTCCTCATCGGTCTTTTAAGTTACTATCGTTCCACCGGTGATGAACGGGCGTTGGAAACGTCTCGGCGAGTGGGGGACTTACTTATCCAAACCTTTGGAGATGACAAAAGGGACATTCTCAAAAGTGGAACACACGAGGGTATGGCCGCAACCAGTATCCTTGAACCAATGAGTCTTCTATACCAGTACACGGGTGAAAAAAAGTATCGTCAATTTTGCCAATATATCATACGCCGGGCCGACGCAGGTCCTAAAATCCTGACCAACATCGAAAAAACACACACTGTGCAAAGTGTGGGAAACAAAAAGGCCTACGAGATGATGAGCAATTATGTCGGCATGGTGGAAAATTGGCGAGCCACCGGCTATGAACGTGGACTCGATGCAGCAAAATTGGCCTGGGAAAGTATCACCAACGAAAATGTGTTCATAACCGGTGCCCCAGACGCACATGAACACTTTAACGAACCTCATCAGTTGCTTACAGCTATATGCACGGAAACCTGCGTGCAGGTCACGTGGCTTCAGATGAACTGGCAGCTTTTGCGCGCCACGGGTGACCCTCGCTATGCCGCAATGCTCCATCATCACATCTACAACCATATGCTCGCCGCCCAGCATCCGGACGGCATCGACTGGTGTTATTTCACTACTATGGAGGGCTCAAAAAAAGCTAAAGAATGGGGTTTTAGCGGAACAATGCACTGCTGCGGCTCGAGCGGGCCAAGAGCAATTGCACTTATTCCAACCTTCGCATATATGACCGGCAAAGGCAAGCTGGCTATCAACCTGTATGAAACCTCCACCTTCAGAGCAAACGTAAACGGCACTCCTGTCGTCGTTCATCAGCAGACCAATTACCCCTGGGATGGACGTATCGCTATCGACCTTGAAGTTGAGAAGCCAGCAGAGTTTGACCTGCAGCTGCTGGTCCCGAACTTCGTGAAATCAGGAACGATCCAAGTGGCTGGTTCAAAGCAAAATATACCACTCGAGGCCGGCAAATATGCAACTCTTCATCGGAGATGGTCTGGTAAAACAAAAATCCTCCTGAATCTTCCTATGCCCATCATCGCACACCAACGCAAAGGAAGGTATGCACTGTCACGAGGACCAATCGTCCTCGCTGCCGAAGGAATCCAGGGTAAAGCCGCTACATTCCAGAATGTGATACCGGACTTATCATCCCTGCAACAGGCATCCTGGAAACCAGGAGAAACAGGATTTAAAACTGCCAACCAACGTATTTGGGCAATAGAACGACACCCCATATACCTGAAAGGGGAGAGAACTAACCTCGAAAGCAAACCCTCTTGGAGCAAATCAACTCTGGTTTATAGACCTTACTGTGAAGCTGGAACCTCCGGAGAAATCATGAGTGTTTGGCTGCCGATGCTGCGAAAGCAAACCCTCTTGGAGCAAATTAACTCTGGTTTATAGACCTTACTGTGAAGCCGGAACCTCCGGAGAAATCATGAGTGTCTGGCTGCCGATGCTGCCGTCAAACAAAGACGATTAGTAGACAAAAATTTTTGGCCGATTATGTTTATTGTTGGTCAGGATAAATATTGAAGAATAGACGGGAGATTGTTATATTATAAAAGTAAGTCTGCTCCCCGGCAGAGGCATGCGGGGACAAGGTTTGGCGTTTCGTGTCTGCCTTAGGCGGATATAATAATTGTTAGATGCGGAAAGATAAAGGAGGAATACCAATGGATATCCAAACGCTAACAAGATTCTTTATGTGGTGCACAATCATAGACGGAGCTATGTTTGTCCTCTCGGCCACAATGCTTATGTTGTCGCCGGTGTCGGATTTGGTGTACCGTATACACAGCAGGTGGTTTTCCATTTCCCGAGAAACCTTCAACGTGGCCATTTACTCGTTTATTGGGTTTTTCAAAATCATCGTCCTGGTCTTTAATGTCGTTCCCTACGTGGCTCTGCTGATTGTCGGGTAAGAAAGAGCATCCGACAAAGCCCCTATGCCTAACCGGTAAAGATTTAGCAATAACCGAGTTTGGCATTGCTGAGTTTGTTTCTTATATTATAGATATGGAAGCTTGAGGAGGTTTAGCTTCCGATAATAAGGCACCTGAGATTAGAAGTTTTAAGGAAATGAAACTCTGTTGTGGGGGGCTCGATACATCTATGTCATTGCTGTCTGGATTTGGTTCTGAAAAAAGGCAGCCGGCCTCGAATGGTATCAGTGACTTATCCGAAACCGGCGTCGATAAGCAGGTAAAAGGGCTGACAAACCTTTACACGCCCGAGGACAATGCCACATCTACCATCAACGACATTGCCCAGTTCCTGTTCGAAAAAGAAAAGATTACGCAGCAGCAGCTATCTCAAATCCGTCAATCCCAGAAAGAAAGGCAAGGCACCGAGCTTAGCCTGATTATAAGCGAGCTGCAATTTGCTGATGATGCCCAGATCGCCCAGGCACAGGCGGAGCTTTACGGTTTTGATGTTAGAAAGATTGAGCCGGAAAACATCGACGAGGGGGTGTTCGATAAACTTGAAGCTGGATACATCAAAGAAAACTGCGTTGTTCCCATAGCTGCGGAAGGTGAAAAGCTGACCGTGGCAATGAGCAAGCCCGGGGATATTTTCATCATAGAGGATGTTCGCCATAAAACCCAGATGGATGTTCAGGTGGTAGTTTGCTCCCAGGAGGATATCGAAGCGGTCTGTGAGTATTTCCAGCAAAAGAAATCCGACGATCAGCTCGATAACAATCTTAATGAAATCATCAGCGATATGACCGAGGTAGAAATCATCGAGGAAAAGCAGGAGGAATCCGAAGACCTGGAGAGGATGGCGGGTCAGTCTCCTGTTATAAAGTTCGTGAACTACCTGATAAGCAATGCCATTCGCGAGGGAGCGAGTGACATTCACATCGAGCCCAAGAAGAATGCTTCGAAGATACGAAACCGTATAGACGGCGTGTTATTTGAGACGATGGAATCGCCGTCGAAGATGCATCCTGCGATAATTTCGCGCATAAAGATTATGGCCAATCTGGATATTTCCGAACACCGACTTCCACAGGACGGCAAAATAGGGGTGAGGGTAAGCGGCAGGGGGATAGATTTGAGAGTCTCTATTCTGCCGACCAATTACGGCGAGAAGGCGGTTATTCGTGTTCTGGACAGCAAATCGATTGTTCGAGGCCTTGAAAAACTCGGGATGAACCCGGATGTGACGGAGATATTCCGAGGGCAGGTAGAATCCCCTCACGGGATACTTCTGGTAACCGGCCCCACCGGTTCAGGTAAAAGCACCACCTTGTATTCATCACTGTGCCAGATGGACGGCGAGAAACTGAACATCTCGACCGTAGAAGACCCGGTGGAATACGAGCTTGACTTCTGCAATCAGGTACAGGTCAATGATAAGATAGGGCTTAGTTTTGCCTCAGCCCTCAGGTCACTTTTACGTCAGGACCCTGACATTATTATGATAGGGGAAATTCGTGATGAAGAGACCGCCCGCATAGCGGTTCAGGCGGCTTTGACGGGACATCTGGTTTTATCAACACTTCATACCAATGACGCCCCCAGCAGCGTAACCAGATTGGTCAATATCGGCATAGATAATTACCTGATAGCAGCTTCCTTGAATGCAGTCCTGGCTCAGCGGCTGGTACGAAAAATATGTCCCAAGTGCAGGGAAGCTTACAAGCCGCCTGAGAACATGAAAAAGTTCATCAATGAAAATGGCATCAGCGAGGGCGAGCTTTTCAAAGGGGCCGGCTGTGAACACTGCCGGGACTCCGGTTATGTAGGCAGAATAGGTATTTATGAGCTGATGGTTATTGATGATAAATTCAGGGATATGATTAACAAGGATTCATCTGTAAGTAATATGCGTCGAGTTTTCCGCCGGAGTGACAGTCCGAGTTTGTTCGATGACGGAGTTAGTAAAATAAAGCAGGGGCTTACCACCATCGAAGAGGTATTAAGAGTTACTCAGGCCTGTGAGAAACGACAGGATTCTTAAACGGTTCAGGAGAAAAAATTGAGTTCGGAGACGAAAAAAAGTAAGAACAGGATAATGTTGAAGGTAGTTGTAATCGGCCTGGTCTTGTCGATTGTTGGCGCTGCAGTATGGGGACTGCTGTTTATTGAACAGAGAAAATCAAAGCGGCAGACGGATGACCTCAAAGCCAAAACCTCTTCTCAATTCGACGCTTATTTCAATAGGTATAAGTATTGGCTTGAAGAGTCACCGGAGCAAAGGGGTTCTTTTGCGGAATTATTTGGAAACTTTGCGACATCCGAAGCTCAGTTGAAATTACAGCAGCAACAGAGACTAAAGGCGGATATCGAGAGTTTATCCGCCGGAGAAAAAGGTGTCCGTCCGTATGCCGAATTCCTGTACGGAGAGGGCTGGCCGCAAAAAGTAAAAGAATATAAACAGAACAAAGAGCTTAAGGAAATCATCTCCATATCCGGCATCGTTTGTGCTTCTACCGGCGCTTCCGTCATTTCCGTATGCTTTCTGCTTATACTCGCGAGAGTTATTATCTTCGGCATTCGCAAAACTTCATCCTATCTTTTGAATTTCTACAAGGTTTTAAGGGCCGATTCTGAAGAACAAAAGTTAGAGGATATCGGCGTTGATTCCGACGGTTCCGGCGAAGATAAAAAAAATGTAAAACAGCAAAGCCGGCTTGAAGCAAAAAGAGGCAAAACGCTTTGCAAATTCGGCTGGTCCACAGTTGATGAGCAATCAAATAACCATCTGCAGGATTCTTCAGGCCGGGACGATTCTTCCGGGCAAAACCGAAAAGATAAGGCCGTTTCAACTGCTGAGAAATCCGCTGCAACCGCTGGGAAACTTTCTACCCGGAACACTGAACAAAAACAAAATACGAATGTTTCAGATTCTTTTGAAAAATCTGAACTCAAAAAAGGATTGCCGGTCTCTGAACAACAAACAAAGAGACGAAATCAAGCTGAAGCTTTCTCGAAGTCACTATACGGTAAGCAGACAGGAAACTTACAGCAAACTCTAACTGCATCGGCTGCCCGGCAAACTAAAACAAAAGCTGAGGAACCTATAACCGATACCTTAAAAGACCTTACTGCGCAGGTCTCTGCAATCCGGGAATACGCTTCCTGTCAGCAGGAAAAGGTGAAAAAGCTGCAGGATGGGTATGACTGGACTATAATCAGAGCTTTTTGTCTGCGTGTTATTCGCTGCATTGACAATCTCGAAGCACATATCGATACGCTGTCCCAAAGCGGCAAGGATACAAAGAAGCTGAAAGAAGTTAGAAACGAGCTGGTTTTTGCTCTTGAATCGAGCGGCGTCGAACAGTTCAGGCCGAAATTGAAGTCTGAATACAGGGGACAGGAGAAAAGCGCCGAGGCCGTGAAAGAAAGAGAACATATCGAGGATGCGAAACTGGATGGAAAAATCGCGGAAGTCATAAGAGCCGGCTATCAGTATTTTATCGATGAGAATAACAGCAGGATCGTGCGCACCGCCCAAGTCAAGCTGTTCGAGTATATAAAAGCTAAAAGGAAAAAAGAGGTGCAAAATGTCTAACATTGCGGGCATAGACCTTGGGACAACATTTTCTACTTTAGCCGTCTTGAATGCTATCGGAAAGCCGGAAATCATCCCCAATGCCGATGGTGATAGACTCACCCCTTCTGTAATATTTTTCGACGAAAAAAGCACTGATGTAATCCGCGTGGGCATTGAAGCTGTTAACTCGAGACATCTGGACCCCGAAAGGTCTGTCAGATGGATAAAAAGGCAGGTGGGCAACTCTGATTTTTCTAAAGCGATAGACGGCAAAGAGTGGACTCCGGTTGAGCTGTCCGCCCTGATTCTGAAAAAGTTAAAAGAGGAATGCTCAAAACAGGCCGGTCAAATCAGCGATGCGGTTATCTCTGTCCCGGCTCATTTCGACGAAATCAGAAGAAAAGCTACTATGGATGCCGGGGAGCTGGCGGGACTGAACGTCATCGGGATTGTAAACGAGCCGGTTGCCGCTGCTTTGTATTACGCCACTACAAGAAGCGTCCACGGGAAAGTCCTTGTTTATGACCTCGGCGGCGGGACTTTCGATGTTACTATCCTCGATATTGAGGGACAGAATATAAATATCATCTGTTCTGAGGGTGACCACTGTCTCGGCGGTGTTGACTTCGATAACAAAATCCTCGAAATAGTTCAGAGGAAGTATAAAGAAAAGTATGGCATCGAGCTGATTAATTCCGACCAGGACAGGGCGAAATATGAAGATGAAGCAGAGGATATCAAAAAGACGCTTTCCAGAAGACCGGTTGCAAAGAAGATGCTCTATGGAGAGGCCGGCTCACTCAGTGTCGAAATTCAAAGGGAGGATTTCGAAAAAGAAATCTCACAGCTCATTGCTCGAACGGATATGCTGCTGGAGGTTGCTCTGGATGAGGCGAAAATGGAAACTGCGGCTCTTGATAAGGTTCTTTTAGTCGGCGGAAGCACAAGGATACCTTTGGTTCGCAGACGTCTGGAGAAGATGTTCGGCTTTGAACCGGATACTGCCGTAAATGTAGATGAATGCGTTGCTCTCGGAGCTGCCCTGCATGCAGGACTCTCTATGCTCAGAGAAAACCCAGAGAAGGTTTCCGCCGCCATCCGGACAGGCCTTAAAGATATTAAACTCACCGATGTCTGCAATCACAGCTACGGGACTATCTGCGCTCCGATTGATAAAGAAACCGGAAAAAGAGTCGTCGAAAACCGTATAATCCTCAAGAAAAATTCCCCCCTGCCCTGTGAGGCATCGCAGGTGTTCTATACGATGACTGCCGGGCAGGCGGAGCTGGAAGTTACAATAACCCAGGGCGAAGATGACGGCCCGGAATACGTAAATAAAATCGCTACACACAAATTCGAACTCCCGGAAAACCGACCCGCAAAATGCCCCATAAAAGTTACCTATAGATACGATGTGAATCAACGAATGCAATGCAGGTTCGAAGACATCCAGTCAGGTAAGGTCCTGGAGCTGGGCTTCTCTCTGGATAAAGAGGGAAAGCTGCAGCAGGGAGAAGTTAAGCAAAGAAGCGATAAATTAAAGTCGGTCAAAGTAGAATGATTATGACTGTGTGGGGAAATGGCAGGATTCTTCATTATAATTCTGGTTCTGGGTCTGGGTGTGGTGACTTATCATATCCTGCCCAAAAGGGCGACATTGTTCATCCGCCTTATGCAGTCCGTGAAAGGAAGCGGCAAAACTGCCGCTGATGACAAGCTCAAGTGTCGCGCCGCTGCCTCGATAGAAGATAAGGCCGACAGTAGTCCTGTTTTAAATGTTGATATTCTCGGGGCAATTTCAGCCGGTAAAGGAAGCGGACGTCTAATTGCACAAATCACTTTTGCCGATGTAACGGACGGTTCTAAAAACATCAAACCCGTCAAGGATAGATATAATAAACAAAAAACAAGCTTCACCTGCGATGCAGACCTTGGCCGGGCACCGGGGGGAGAATTTGTCCTTTCCCGATGGACTAATATCGCAGGAATAAATACCGATTCCTTTATCGTTGCAAAAAAAGGTGTGAGAAAACTTCGATTAAACGTCTCAATTTCAGCTCAGTCCTCCAATGATAAAATCGCCTCCGCCGCATACGATTTCGACTTCGAAGAAGTAAGGGCCGGTTACGAAGATTACCTCCAAAACAGTCACCGTGCGAAAACTCTTGCAATTGCTCTGGGGTTTGCCGTAAGCGCCGCCGACGGGAAAATCTACAACTGCCAGGTCCGGTTTATAAAACAATGGGCGGCGAACAGCTTCGAGCTTGAAAGCGCATCAAAGAGAACGAAACGAAAGTTCCAGAAGAGCTTAGAGAAGACTTTCCAATTTTTCCGTGACGGCGGCCATCTTGATATATTTAGAATCTGCAGTGAGCTTGCTGATATTGCTCCAGTCGCCGAGCGGCTTAGCATCCTCGGATTTTGCCTGGAAGTTGTCGCCGCAACCGGCGAAGCCGTTACCGCTGAAATAAAACTCTTAAATGAAATCGCAAATCTTCTGCAAATCGACCGTCAGCGTTTTCAGAGGATGATGCAGAAAATTCTGCCTGTTACCATTCATAAAAATAAAAATGTAGAATCTGTTCTTGGTCTCGGCGATGATATGAGCAGAGAAGAAACTAACGAGCTGTTGACTAAAGAATATTCCAAATGGAACGCAAGGGTTACGAACTCCGACCCCGAAATACGAAGACAGGCCGATTTAATGCTTTCGCTAATCGCTGGGGCGAAAAACGAATATGTAACTGCGGGAATTTAACCGAGCTACCGCATTTATAATTTTTGCCTGCCGGCCACTTTACAGACAGCCCCATCAACGTAAATTGTTTTCCGCAACCGCTGATGATACCAAAAAGGCAAAGGATTCCTGCTTTCGCAGGAATGACATCAACATACAACCAGCTCTAATTAACTATAATTGATATTACATTTCACCTCTTTCTTTTCCCCTGAAAAAAAACGCGCCCGGGAGGACTCGAACCCCCAACCATCAGATTCGAAGTCTGCCACTCTATCCAATTGAGCTACGGGCGCATTAACTTTACGTGCCTTTAATATAGCAGTATTCCGGTGAGGTTGTCAACTCACTGTTCATTTGCCCTGCTGTTCCGGCTGTTTTATTATTGGTTTTTCACTGTTGTGATTGTCTGCGAGGCGGATTTTAAACTGTCAGAGACTGCGGTGATTTTAACCCTGCCCGCTTTGCGCTCGGATCGGATAACGAGCAGGCACAGGCCGTTAAATGCCTTATGATGTTCGGCCTTGAAGGATTCATAATTAGTAGTATCTCCGTTTCCGACAGCATAGATTTCAGCCGGGCCTTCTATCTTGAAAGATACCTTATTATCTGCTGTCGGGCAGAAAACGCCGTCTTCGTCTAATATTTTTGTGGTGATGAAAGATAAATCCCTGCCGTCGGCGTCGATAACAGCTCTATCCGCCGTCAGCTCGATTGCCGCCGCCGCCCCTGCTGTTTTAATTTCCGTGCTGCATAGCGCTTTGCCGGCGTCGTCATAAGCTATGGCTTTAATGGCTCCCGGCTGGTAGGTGACATCCTCCCATTTAAGCCGATATATACCTTTTTCCTTGTGTTTTTTGCCCAGCGACCGGCCGTTTACAAAAAGCTCAGCGGATGCGCAATTCGTATAACAAAAAACCGGCGTGATTTCTCCTTCTCTGCCAAGCCAGTTCCAGTGAGGTAAAAGATGAACCATCGGCTTATCCGTCCATTGACTTTGGTAAAGATAATAACGGTCCTTCGGGAAACCGCAAAGGTCAACAATCCCGAAGTATGTGCTCCGGGCAATACCCTCGCACGGTTCCGGCTCACCGAGATAGTCAAAGCCCGACCATACGAATTCGCCCGCTACGAAGGGACACTCCTCCTGTACACGGAACTCGTCATCGGGAAGACCGCCGAATTCCAGATTCGTCAAATCGTATGAGCTTACCTGGCCGTTTCGATGTTCATCAATCGCTTTTTTAACCGGGAAGAAATACTCGCCGCGGGAGCTGACAAGGGCACAGGTCTCCGTGGCAACCTGTTTTAAATGTCTCTTCTTGGGCTCATCATACTCGCGTGTATTAGAACGATAGTTCCACCCGACGACATCCAGCGCCTCGATAGCATCTTTAACGCGGTTGTAGCGTGCACTGTTTCCTATAGTAACGGGACGAGTGGGGTCTTCTTCCTGACAAATATCCGAAAGTAAATGTGATATTCTGACACCTTTTTCACTGCCAAGCCCGGGAATTTCGTTTCCGATGCTCCAGAGAATAATGCAGGGATGATTCCTGTCACGTTGTATCATTGCACACAAATCCTTTGTGGCCCACTCCTCGAAGATTGTGTGGTATCCGTTCGGCACTTTACCCTTATGCCATTCATCAAAGGCCTCGTCCAATACCAGAAGCCCCATTTTATCACACAAGCCAAGCAGTTCCGGAGCAGGGGGGTTGTGAGAGGTCCTGATGGCGTTGCAGCCCATACTTTTCATTATCTCAAGCTGCCTTTCGATTGCGCGTTTGTTGACAGCGGTGCCAATTGGCCCGAGACCGTGGTGAAGATTAACTCCGTGAATCTTCATATTTCTGCCGTTCAGAAAGAAGCCCTTGCCTGCGTCAAAACGGAAAGTGCGGATACCAAAGCCGGTTCGATATTCGTCCACAATCTTGTCACCTGACTTTACTAATGTTAACGCTTCATATAAATAAGGATTGTTAATATCCCAGCGGGTCGGAGAATCGACCGTGAGCGTCTGCTCTAATGTTTTGATGCTGTCGGCGTGCAGCTTTGCGGAAACCTCATCAGCGGCAATTTCCTCGCCGTCGGCTCCAACGATAATATTTTCGATTGATATATCCTGAAGCTTGGCCGTTTGATTCCGAACTTTGGTTTGAATCTTCACCGTTGCGCTTCTTTCCGAGACTTCAGGTGTCGTGATGTATGTCCCCCAGTGAGCAACATGGACGGGGTTGACTATTATCAGCCGGACATTACGGTAGATTCCCGAACCGGGATACCATCGGGAGGATTCGGCCTGGTTGTCACACCGGACCGCTATGATGTTCGGCTTGTCGTATTTCAAGAGCGGGGTCAATTCAAAACTGAACGAAGAATACCCATAAGGCCATTCACCAACTTTCTCGCCGTTGACCCATACTTTCGCATTTCTCATAACTCCGTCGAATTCCACGAATATGCGTTTTTCCCTTGCGGGGGCCTTGAAACTCTTGCGATACCAGCCGATTCCGGGAAATGGAAGATGCCCTTCGGCGGCGCTTACTTTTTTCGTAAAAGGACCTGAGATTGCCCAGTCGTGCGGTAAATCGAGCTTCTTCCAGCTTGAATCATCGAAGCTTACCTTCTGTCCATTTATATCCTCGTCCTTGATATCGAGTTTCAGAAATTTCCAGCCGCGATTAAATGAAATCACACCACGATTTTTCAGATTGCCCATATCTGTTAATGAATCCCCCAGCACACATCCGTTGGTTATAAGTGATACTACAAACACTGAAATAATAGTTATCGCTGCAATTTTAAATTTCTTCATTTGCTTAACCCTTAAATCCGTTCCCATTTCTTTTTTAGCATCGCCGATTAGTCAAGATTTCAACAAAACTGTTGAGTTTTATTTAATCTACGCTTTTATAATGTGAATTTTCGAAACTTCTCGGTTAGCTCTTTCGTATATTTGCCCGGCCTGCCGGCACCGATAACCCTGCCGTCGAATTTAACAACGGGGACAATGTCCTTTGTCGTTACTCCGATGAAAAGCTCATCTGCTCGAATTACCTGTTTGGGCGTTAATGGTTTTTCTTTGACCTGTAAATCTGTTTGCTCCGCCGCACGAAGAACAAACTTCCGCGTTATCGACGGCAGAACGTTAGCTTTAAGCGTGTTGGTCTGCAATGTGTCTTTGAAGATTGCGAAAAAAGCCGACGCCGCCCCTTCCGTTATGAAGCCATCCTCTCCGACTAATATCGCCTCGTCGCATCCCTTCTCTGCCGCATCCTGCCGGGCAAGGACGTTCGCCAGGAGGTTCAATGATTTAATATCGCATCGCTTCCATCGCCAGTCCGGATGACTCGATACACAAATTCCATCCTTCTTCGTCGGCGCAGCATCGGGCAGTTCTGTAATCGTCAGGAAAAAGCTCGGCTTGATATTTTTGTCCCAC
Organism: Phycisphaerae bacterium; assembly: GCA_030604525.1. GTDB lineage: Bacteria > Planctomycetota > Phycisphaerae > Sedimentisphaerales > Anaerobacaceae > JAUVVQ01. The sequence goes on from JAUVVQ010000039.1 coordinate 15,585, forward strand.
GTATGCTCTCTTGCCGCACAGCCGCGGGTTATATGGAAATAAATCTTCGCATCCGGAATCTGAGCTGACTCAAACGCTTTTTCCACCTTTGACCGAATCGAATCTATATCCACACCGTTTATTTTTATCTCAGATAGACTCCTGGAAAACCTTTCGAGATGCTCGTGCAATGCGAAAATTCTGCCGTTATAACTCCTCAGGACTTCATAAACCCCGTCGCCGAAATAAAGGCCGCGGTCGAGATACGGCTTTTCAACCTCATCAAAAGGCAGTATCTTATCTTCTATCATTGCTATCTGCATAAGCCGCTCCAAAACAAATCCTTTTATAACTGCTGGCTTAAAACAAAAATATATAATAATTCGCTTTACAAGCCAAGAGGGAATGCGTAGAATATTCGCTCTTTTAATTTGAGAATCGAAAACAAAGGAGTTTTTGTAGATGTATGCGGTTATAGAACAAGGCGGAAAACAATATAAAGTAGCTGAAGGCGACCAGGTCGATATCGAGCTGACTGATGTTAAACCCGATGCAAAGAAAATCGAATTCGACAAGGTTTTATTCGTTGCCGGCGGGGGGGAGCCGAAAATCGGTTCGCCGTATATAGAAAATGCTAAGGTTACAGCTTCTTTTAAGACCAACGCCGAAGAGGCCGTGGTAAAGGGCAAAAAGCTCTACCCAATGCATTTCAAAAAACGTAAACACTCAAGAAAACGCATCGGACACAGACAAAAATACCTCCAGGTAACAATCAAGGAAATCACTGCTTAGATGAACTTGAGACTTTCCGAAATCAATCCTGCCTGAGATTACTTTTGCCCCCGATTATTTTTTCTGCGAAGGTTTTCCAGTTGTCCCGGCCGTTCTCAACGAAATAATTGAAGGATTTATCCTCTACCAGTCGGCCTAACAATACTTTCCTGTCGCTGGCATCCGTGACATCCTCGATAATCCGCTCCCTTATTTTCTCAAGCTCGGATAAAAATTCTCCGTGTGATTCCGTAAAAATCTTCTCTATTTTTTTCCTGATATGTCCCGCATAAGCAGGGCACTTGCCCTCCGTGCTTATCGCTATCTGCAAGTTGCCCCGTTTGATGACCGCCGGCACAAAAAAGTCACAAAGCTCCGGGTCGTCCACTACATTACACAAAATCTCTAACTCCTGGCAGTCCTTATAAATCCGCTTGTTTAACTCCTTGTTGTTTGTCGCCGCTATCACCACAACCGCACCGGCCAGATAATCCCTGGAGTATTTCGACTTGATTAGCTCCGCATCCGTTTTTCTGCATATTCCCTGTAAGGTATCGTCTAAAGTTTTAGCTATTACCACCAGCCGGGCGCTGGCGGACAGTAGTGCCTCGGCCTTACGCAGCGCCACCGGTCCGGCACCTATAACGACAGAACGCCTGCCGCACAAATCTAAAAATATAGGATACCTGGACATAACAAAAATCATTATATCTGAATCTCAGCTCAACTGCAAACTTCCTGACTGCAATAAAATATTTTTTGGTTCGCATACGATTAAATGTAGTGTAAACTGAGGGCGGAAACTGATAAAAATTGAAAATATGGGAACTTATGAGCGAAGTTAAAAAGCTGAAAACCCCTTTAACCGAACAGGATGTTCTTTCTTTAAAAGCCGGCGACGAGGTTACTCTGACCGGCGTGGTTTATACCGCGCGCGATATGGCTCATAAGAGGTTATGCGAATTCATCGAGAATGCAAAGCCCCTTCCCTTCCCGCTCGAAGGTGCTGTTATCTATTATGTTGGTCCTACTCCCGCTCCGCCGGGCAGGCCAATCGGCGCCGCCGGCCCAACTACCTCCTCCAGAATGGATAAATTCTGCCCTTTGCTTTTATCAAAGGGATTAAAAGCGACGGTTGGAAAGGGCTACCGCACAAAACCGGTCATCGACGCCCTGGAAAAGCACAAAGCCGTTCATCTGACCGCAATCGGCGGCGCCGGCGCATTGCTCAGCAAATATATTACCGATGCTGAAGTTATTGCTTTCGATGACCTGGGTGCCGAAGCCGTAAGGCAGCTAAAAGTGGTTGATTTCCCAGCCGTGGTTGCATACGATACAAATGGTAACTCAGTTTATAAATAATGGAGGCAAAAAATGAAGGTCGCTCTGCTTGGTTTAATGCAGTCAGGTAAAAGCACTATCTTCTCTGCCGTTAGCGGAAGGGCTCTTCCTCCCATCGGTTCGACGCATATCGAAGAAGCGATTGTCCCGATACCTGACGACCGGCTGGGCTGGCTGACTGAGTATTACAAACCGAAAAAGGTTACGTACGCTGCGATTGATTGCCTCGATTTGCCCGGCCTTAATTTCAGCGATGACCACACGAGAGCCGCTGCCGGGAAAATATTCGAAAGAATAAGAACCGTTGACTTACTCGTCATTGTAATCCGGGCTTTTGATAATCCTGATGTTCCCCATTACAAAAATTCCATCGACGCCGCACGGGATTTGGAAGAATTAAAAACAGAGCTTCTGCTCTCCGATTTGCAGCTCGTAACTACCCGTATCGAAAAGCTTCAAAAGCAAATTAACAGGCCTGCAACCGCTCAAAAGCATGATAAGGAAGAACTCGCTCTGCATCAAAAGTTAGAAAAAACCATAGAAGCGGAAAAACCCATAAGCTCTGCAATCCAGACACAAGCCGAAAGACAACTAATAAAATCTCTCGGCTTCTTGACCCTGAAACCCATCATTGTTGCGGTAAATATCGGTGAAGAGCAGTTAGGCCGGGACATCGATTTAAAAAATGCTGCAGAAGATGCTGCTGATGTCATAACAATCAGCGCAAAAATCGAGAATGAGCTCTCTCAACTGGACGATGAAAGCAGAAATGAATTTATGGCTGACTTGGGCATTCAGAAATCCGCCCTCAGCAAATTTGTCAATAGCTGTTATTTTGCTCTGGGACTCATAAGCTTTTTAACCGTTGGCTCTGATGAAGTTCGTGCCTGGACCATAAAAAAAGGCACAACCGCTCTCGATGCCGCCGATAAAGTGCACTCCGATATCAAAAGGGGCTTTATTAGAGCTGAGACTTTTGCCTTCGAAGATATAAAACAGCTCGGCGACGTGAAAAAAGTAAAGGCCGAAGGAAAATTAAAACTCGAAGGAAAAGAATACATCGTAAATGACGGCGACGTAATCAACTTCCGTTTTAATGTTTAACAGATAAGCTGTAAGAGTTATGAAAGCTGCACAACTAACCGGTATAAAACAATTAGAAATAAACGATGTTTCCGAGCCGAAGCTCGAAAGCGAGATGGACGTTCTTCTCAAAGTCGATGCCGTCGGCATTTGCGGCTCCGATGTGCATTACTACAAAACCGGCAGGATAGGCGACCAGGTTGTCCGGTTCCCCTTCACGATAGGCCACGAATGTGCTGCTACCGTAAAAGACCTCGGAAGTGCGGTTGAAAAGCTGTCAATCGGCGAGCCCATCGTTGTTGACCCCGCAATATCCTGCCACAATTGCGACCAGTGCAGGGATGGCAGAGTCCACACCTGCAGGAACTTAAAATTTCTCGGCTGTCCTGGACAGGTTGCCGGCTGCCTCTCGGAATTCATTGTTATGCCGGAATCTTCCTGCTTTTCCACTAATGGGAAAATCAATCCGGAGCAGGGTGCCTTGTGCGAACCTTTGTCCATCGGTATATATGCAGTCAAACTCGCCGAACCCGTCGAAAACAAAGATATTGCTATCCTCGGTGCGGGCCCAATCGGTTTATGCTGTCTCGTTTCCGCTCTGGCGGAAAACATAAATACCTGTTATATGACCGAAAAGATAAAAGAAAGAATAGAGGTTGCAAAAAATGCCGGTGCAAAATGGGTTGGAAACCCCGATGAACAAAACATAGTCGAAAATATCCTGCACCTTCAGCCACAAGGCCTCGATGTCGTCTTCGAATGCGCTGGACAACAGGAGACAATAAACCAGGCCGTTGAACTCTTAAAGCCGGGTGGAAAATTAGTCCTCATCGGCATCCCAAGAACTGATACCATTAACCTGCCTGTACACAAAATCAGAAGAAAGGAAATTAACATTATTAACGTTCGAAGACAAAACCATTGCACCCAGCCCGCTGTTGATATGATTGCTGAAGGAAAAATAAACGTTGATTTTATGATAACCCACCGTTTTAAGCTGGAGCAGGCAAAAGACGCCCTCGATTTAGTCTCAGAATACAAACAAGGCGTCGTAAAAGCAATTGTGCACATTTAAACTTATGAAAAAGGCAACCATCATCAGCATCGGTAACGAACTTTTGAACGGGCAAATCGTTGACACAAACGCTTCCTGGCTGTCTGAAAATTTGTTCTCTATCGGTATCCCCGTTGTTTCCGGTTATACCGTGGGCGATGATATAAATCGCATAAAACGCGTATTGGAGATGTCCATTTCTGATGCCGAGATGGTTTTCATAACCGGCGGTCTGGGTCCTACCGAAGATGATTTAACCAGGGATGCCCTGGCGAAAACTCTTAATGTCGAATTGCAGCTCAACGAGGCGTCTCTAAACCAAATCAGCGAATTTTTCAAAAAAAGAGCCCTAAAAATGCCTGAGATAAACGCAATCCAGGCATATATACCGCAAGGTGCTGAACCTATCCGGAATGCTTTAGGTACCGCACCCGGTATAAGAGCGGAAAGTAAAGGCAAACTCATCTTCGCAATGCCCGGCGTCCCCGCTGAAATGGAAAAAATGTTCCTCGATAGCATCTTCCCTGATGTAAAAAATATCACAAAAAAATCAAGACAGCTTTCCTATGCCGTAAAAAAGTTAAAATGTTTCGGCGCAGGTGAATCCGCCGTCGCCGAGCTTATTGGCGATTATATGAAAAGAGAAAGAAACCCTCTAATTAACTCAACCGTCCATCACGGAATAATCACTTTGCATATTATTGCTGCCGCAAAAGAAAAAAAAACCGCACAAAAATTGGTAAAAGATGACCAGAACAACCTCCGAGACATCCTCAAGGAATACGTCTTCGGAACCGATGAACAAACCCTGGCTGAGGTGGTAGCAGAAAAATTAATTGCTCAGAACAAAACTATTGCAACTGCTGAATCCTGCACCGGCGGCTTATTAGCTAAACTCTTAACCGATATACCCGGTGCAAGCGCCTATTTTATCGGCGGATGGATTACATACTCCAATAAAGCAAAAGCCGAACAACTAAGTGTGCCTCCTGAACTAATCGAGCGGTTTGGAGCCGTCAGCGAAGAAGTTGCCGCAGAGATGGCAACACAGGCAGCGAAAAAAGCAAAGGCAGATTATGCAATCGGAATAACCGGTATAGCCGGTCCAAACGGTGGAACCGAACAAAAACCGGTCGGCTTAGTATATATCTCGGTGAGCGCTCAGAACCAATGTGATGTTAAACGGTTTATCTTTCCTTCTGACCGGAATTCAATTCGAATCAGAACTGCTAATACCGCTTTAAATTTGCTGAGATTGAAATTGTAAAGTTGACTAATGACCCTGACTTTTGGTATAATAACAATATCCTTTTGTGGGGTGTGGAACGTAGAATGGCAGAAAAACGAAAACATTTAGGCGAAATACTTTATAAGGCCGGTAAAATCAAAAAGCCGGCTATATTGAAGGCGATTAAGGAGTCTAAGAGCACCGGGAAAAGACTCGGGCAAATCCTGCTCAAAGCAAACCTTATTGACGGGGATATTCTCGCAAAAGCTCTCGCAAAGCAATTCGGGTATGAATACGTTGACCTTGATAAAACCGAAATACAACCCGAGGCATTGAAGCTGATACCCGAAGAGCTTATAAAGAAGCACGGCATCCTGCCTTTGAGCAAGGAAAACGGGAAATTAAAACTTATCATCGGCGACCCATTAGACCTTGAAGCTATGGACTCTGTCAGATTCAGATTAAACCTCGAACCGGATTGTTGTATAGCAAATCCTGAAAAAATAAAATCTTATATTAAAGATTCTCTACAGGAAGAAAAAACCAAACAGGATGACAAGCTAAAACACAGCATTGACACCACTGCCGCCGAACTGGCTGAGATAGGCCCTGAATTGACGGCTGCCGATATACTCCGTCAGGCTCGTGGAGCTGGTGATGAAGACGGACCTATCATTCGGCTCGTTAACCTCATAATTGACAATGCCTATTATATGAGAGCAAGTGATATTCATGTTGAACCTATGGACGATAGAGTCCGCATAAGATATCGGGTTGACGGCGTCTGCCTTGAAAAAGACAACATCCCCAAAAATATGCAGGCACCGCTGATTACTCGACTTAAAATCCTCTCCGGTATGGATATTGCTGAGAAAAGACTCCCGCAGGACGGAAGAATAAAAAGAAAAATCGGTGGCGATGACATCGACTTTCGTGTTTCTGATATACCGAGCAATCACGGCGAAAGCATCGTTTTGCGTATTCTGAGGCCGGATGCTGTAACCATCGGTATCGAAGCGCTCGGCTTTGAGCATGATGACCATCTGAGGTTTGAGAAAATAATCAAAAGACCGAATGGTATCTTTCTGGTTACGGGACCAACCGGCAGCGGGAAAACTACTACCCTGTATGCCGCCCTGCAGGAACTTAACAAACCTGACAAAAAAATCATTACTGCTGAAGACCCCGTCGAGTACAACTTTGATGGTATGAATCAATGCCAGGTCAGAACCGAAATTGGTTTCACCTTTGAAAAAATCTTACGTTCTATGCTGCGTCAGGCGCCCAATATTATTCTCGTCGGTGAAATTCGAGATGGAGTCGTTGCTGATATTGCTATCCAGGCCGCTCTTACCGGACATCTGGTCTTTAGCACTTTACATACAAATGATGCTCCAAGCGCTATCACACGACTTATTGATATGGGTGTGAAACCGTTTCTGGTTGCAAGCTCTATTCAGGCCATTTTGGCACAGAGACTTATAAGGGTTATTTGTAAAAAGTGTAAAGTCATAGATGATAACCCCTCCCCGCAGGCCTTGAAAATGTTGAATATCACTTCAAAAGAACTGAAAGAGCACCCCGTCTACAAAGGAGCAGGATGTCCAAAATGCCAGGGTACAGGATATAAAGGACGTATCGGCATCTTTGAGCTTGTCGAATTGAATAATGAGCTCAGAGAGCTTGCCTTCGCGAGAGCCCCTACCTCTGAAGTTAGAAAAGCCGCAATAGCTGCAGGTATGAGGACTCTTGTCGATGATGGGAAAAACAAAATATTTAAAGGTGTTACCACTCCTGAGGAAATAGCCAGAATCACTCAAATCGAAGGAGTTATGGTTGAATGATTTTAAGTTTTCTATTGACCCGCATTTCCCAAGTAAACAGTGACAAATGAATTGAATTATGATAGTATAGAGCTTATGGAGACCACTCAAGCCAGTTTTGACTATTCTGAATTGGAGAACCCAATGGGTGAAAGAAGCA
>JAUVVQ010000040.1 GCA_030604525.1 Phycisphaerae bacterium
GCAGTTCTATCGGCTCATAACGTCTGCCTTCAACTTTTTTCAAAATCACGTTCGGCTTACCAACACAAATCTCATAACCTTCCCGCCGCATAGTCTCCAGCAGGATTCCAAGATGCATCAAACCTCTGCCTGAAACATTGAATTCTTCAAGCCGTTGTCCCTGCTCTACTCTTAATGCAACGTTTTGCTGTAGTTCTTTTTGTAGTCTATCTCCAATTTGCCTGCTGGTTATGTATTTCCCATCTTTTCCTGCGAAAGGACCGTCATTGATTCTAAATGTCATGGTCATTGTCGGCTCATCAACTGAAATAACCGGAAGCTGCAAAGGATTATCCGCACAGGCAATAGTGTTACCGATATCCACCGGGTCAAGCCCGGATACCGCACAGATGTCACCTGCCTGAACGCTTGAGACCTCTTTTTGGCCAAGACCAGAAAACTGATGGAGGTGCATAACCTTTTGCTGAGTATGCAAACCCTCACCGTCAATTACTACAACCATCTGACCTTCGGTTATTGTTCCCGCGAAGACCTTGCCAATTGCTATTCGTCCAACATAGTCCGAATGCTCCTGGTTTGTTACCAGCATTTGCAACGGAGCGTCTTGGTCAACTGTTGGCGAGGGAATATTGTTTATTATCGCATCGAATATTACCTGGATATTATTGGTTTTATTAGCCATATCTGTTGTTGCCCAACCCTCTTTGGCTGATGCGTAAACAACCGGAAAATCAAGAGTCTCATCATCTGCGCCGAGTGATACGAGCATATCGAATACTTCATTTACGACATCGTCCGGCCTGCTGTTTTCGCGGTCTATTTTGTTTATGACTATGACTAGTTTTAGCTTGTGATGGTGGGCTTTGGTAAATACAAATCTTGGTTGCGGAATTGTGACTTCAAATGCATCTGCCAGGCATAAGGCGCGATCTGCCATATTTAAAACACGTTCGACCTCGCCACCAAAATCGGCATGGCCTGGAGTGTCTACCAGATTGATTTTATATTCATCGCCATTTGAGTCGGTATAGTTTATTGCACAGTTTTTGCTTAGGATTGTTATTCCGCGTTCTTTTTCGATGGGGTTTGAATCCATTATCAAATTATGCTGACCGCCGGCTAATTTATCGAGCTCTTCGGTTCTGAACATGCCGGACTGGTAGAGAAGCTGGTCTATGAGCGTTGTTTTGCCATGATCGACATGGGCGATTATTGCTACATTACGAATATAATCCAAATACATAACAAACTTTCAATTAGGGAATATTAAGATAAAAAAATAAACAACTATTCCACATCTGCCTGTTCCTCCCTATCTAAATCAAACATTCTACTCTTATTTTCAGGGCTGTCAATACAAAACTATATAATATTCCCTAACCCGGACGAGCCGCAACCAAACAGGTGAAGCCAAAAAGGCTGACGTCTTAACGAAACCGTGTATCGACTATCTGATGCCGCTGAATCGTTCATCGTTTATCACCTCAAAAGAATGCCTCATCAACAGTGCTGAGATAAAACAGATAAATCATCAGCCAGCCGGCTGGGGGAATACCCGCTAACTCTTTTCTCGGCAAGCGCTATTAAACAAATTTGCCGTAAAGGCCGAGAAGTTGATATCGAATTCGCTTGAAAAAAATTGCTATTGATTGTAATATTGTTTGCAGAGCATTTGTTTTAGAAATTGCCCAATGCGCCTGTAGCTCAATTGGATAGAGCATCGGTCTACGGAACCGAAGGTTAGGGGTTCGAGCCCTCTCAGGCGTGGTCACAGCAGAATTGAAGACGCCTGATGATACCGCTTCGGCTCACTGCGGTGATATTGAGAAGAAAAAGTACTTAAACCATCCCACAGAATCTCACGGGATAGCTCTCATAGGCAGTTTTTCGCTTTTATAATCGCATCCCTTTCCTGTCCCGGGTTTTAGTTTGACACAGATGAAAAGCTAAGTTAGCCTACCGGGGACATTGAGAAGCTTTGAGAAGGATTTATTATGACCACAACCATCATCTTTATCGTGCTGGCAACCTTTGTGGGGGCGCTTCTTAAAAGAAGAAGCAAAGACAGATGCCTGAATGACTTTTCCAGTTATCTGATTACCCTGGAGAAAACAGGAGAAAAAACTATCTGGGGCAAATTGCGGGTTGAGAACACAGGCCTTGAGCTAGTTTACCAGAACCTCCACAAGGACAGCGATGGACATAACGAGGCCAGCTACATTCTTTACAAGCAGGAATATTCCAACATTCAGGCATTGATACGCTTTCACGACCAGTTGAGCAACAGTGACGGGGCCAGAAGGGACAAAGACCTGAAAAAAACTTATCATCCAGGATTTTTCAGGCGGTTTGGACGGAGAGTAAAGAGTATTTTTAAGATGGTTAGAGATTCGGTTATGGAGGTCGTCAACGTTTTAATCAGCCATGCAAAGAAAGCCACACCTGCCGGTGCAATGCTAACGAGTCAGGACAAGTATGTCTCACAGATGAAACAGGAGCTGATTAGTTCTGTGGGTACTGCCTATGAGCCTTTGCTTGAGCGGCATATCGGCCAAAAGGTTGTCCTTGAGCTGCTCAAAGCTGATAAGGTATTTGAACTTCCAGGTGTGTTAAAAGATTACACATCTGAATTTATTGAACTTATGGACGTTGATTACGGTATCGCTCAGGATGATGCACCGCGCAAGGCCGATGTCGTTGTGTTGCGGAGTTGTGGAATTGTGCGACACCTCGCAGAGTAACAGCTTGCCGGTCCTCGGCCTCGGTGCGGTAATGCTGTCGGGACTGAGGAAAAAATGAAAAGCGTAACGTCATAAATCAGCAGTTGCATATTCCCAAATACAGGAGGTTATTATGTTCAAAGATAAAAAGGCGGTTTGGGTGCTGGAGTATGTCTTTGGCGGGGTGTTGATTGTCGTGCCAATGGCTGAGCTGTTTTTTTGCCGTCAAAAATTGATAGATGCCTACATTCTGGCTGTCCAGTTATTTGTTATCTCTCTCGGCGTCATCTTGATTTCCTGTGCCAGTGCAATGAGACAGCGAGTACAATTAGCAAAGCGTATAGATAGCATAGAGGAACAAATCCAGGACGGCTCGAGAATTGCACACGAATCAGAGCAGACTGAAAGCCAAAAGGATGAAAATCGGTAAGTATCACCTTTTTACAGCGATACTAAATTCCCGAACCGGCTGCGCTCTTACTCCTCGGCCTCGCTGCGGTAATGTTGTCGGGACTGAGGAGGAAATGAAACCAAGAAAAAACCCCTGCACAAGTAGGACAAGCGTATTCCGGAAATTCATTTCTTTTAAGTTATGTTTGAAATACTTGTCTTCTGCTTTACAGGGGTAAACGCAGCTCTTTCCTTTTTATCCTTTAGCTTCCTGCTTACTGCGCCCGCATTTCGCTCTGATTTGTGTGCAATACCGAAGCTGGACATTGCAAGCTAAACTAACTATGGCCGGATTGGCCATTTTCCAGAGCCACTCTTTTTTTTATCTGATAACCAAACATCGTCAGGTATTCTCCTCAATCTTGAGCTTTTCTGGATGCCGCCGGCCTGGGCAATATGACGCCCTTTAATATAGGTAAAAATACTCACAACTTAAAAGCTTCCCGCTTTCTCCTTACTCTGCCAGAGTCTCGGTTGAGATTTTTAATATATTCTCCAATACCCAACGACTTGCCCTTTTTAAACCCGATAATCAAAAAATAGTGTCGCTAAAATTTTTTTAACAATGCAAATATTTTTTCGCTTTTTTTGACTAAAAATCAAAAAAACCGGTAGAGCAGCCGTGATTTTACTTCTCGGCCTCGGTCTCCGGAAACAACGATGAAACTTACTTTGATTATGGGGAGGCATATTGGGATGATATAACAATTACACAACCGGTGGATTCCGACGGGGACGGTATTATGGACCCAAATGATAACTGTCCTTACAGCTATAATCCAGACCAGACAGATTGTGACGGCGACGGAATCGGGAATGTTTGTGATGGGGACTGCCCAAATCTTGATGGGCTTAATCCGGTTGACTTTAACGATTTTTCAATACTTGCCGCCGACTGGTATCTTGCGGATGTGAACCTGCCCAGCGACCTGAATAATGACGGAATTGTCGACCCTAATGACCTGGAAATTTTCTCGATTTACTGGCTAAGCAACTGCAACCAATAATAACCGGAAAAGAAAATGGTTGTTCCTTTCGCCCTTGTGTGCGTTGAAGCTGTTGTAGATAGCCCGTAGTTGTTCAAGTCACTGGCATCTTATTGCATTTTGTCCACAAGATAAACTTTATGATATCCCTTCGGCTGATAACTCCGGTAACTTTCCCTTCCTTAGTTACAGGAATTCTGCGAAAGTCGTGGTTCTCCAAACAAACGCAGGCGTTCATCAGCTCGTCATCCTCATCCAGCGAAACAACAAATTGAGTCATATAGTTAGCTGCTGTCTTTTGGCTCAAATCTTCGTTGGAATAAAAGAGCTTGAGCATATCTTTCTCGGAGATGATTCCCATTAGTGACATATCGTCTCTTACGACCGGCAGGCCGCTTATATTATGCCTGTCTAAAAATTCAAGGGCTTCGGTAAGTGGTGTATCTTTTTTAATACAAACAACGTTTTTTGTCATAAGGTCTTTAATCTTGTACATATTTAATATCCTTTCCCTTCAGTTATGTTTTGGCTTTTATACATAAACGAATAAAAAACCTTCCTCATTATCTTATTTTCGGCTTATAAGCCCTCTTTAAAAGGTTAAAAATCTTAAAAGGCCACAAATAGTATCTTATAGAGCTTTTTTTGCTTATTACGATATCCTTGAAAAGAGTTATCGGTCGCAGAGAATTATAGATTGCGACAATGTGAGAATCGATTTGATGGGTCATATCCTGATATGACCGCAATGCTTTTCGCAGGGGAAATGTTCAGTCAGAATTTAGTCAGGCCTATGAGTTCCTTGGCATCTGTTCCTGCGTCGGTCATACACGCCAGAAAGATGCGATTGATTGAGTTTTTCGTCCTCTGGTGACAATTCAAGTTGACGACGTGCGCAAGAGCAACTGTATTTCTGAAATTTATCGATTAAGCTTTTTTATTGAGTACATGGTTGGACTTCCGCCATCGGGGCCATCGAAAAGTATCAGAAGCTCCACTTTCCAACGAGTTTCATTAAGGACCATCATCGCTTCTGCTTTGTATCCCCTGTCATCAACGGGGATTGCGCCTATTCGTTCGATTTTCTCCGCACCGTCCCAGAAGTAGAGGTAATAAGGCCTATCCGGGCTCCAGTCCTTAACGTTTGTTTTGGTGTCGGGTTTTTTGCTGTCGCCGGGTTCGGAGCCGGCGTTTCCTGCGATTATTACGAAGCCGGTATTTATTGATACCATTTCGCGGATGCCCAAAGCTTTGCCAAGGTGAACGGAATGCAAACGGTATTTTTTATTATTTCGGCTGTTGAAAAGCTCCTCCGGGGTTATTTCTATGATGTAGGCGTTGCCGCCCAGGTTCGGGCTTCGCAGTCCAAAGTAAAGCTTATTGCCTTTAGCTGCGAGCGCCTCGATGTTGACGCCCCGCTGCTGAAGAACCTTTTTGTAATACGGACAAAGAACAGGGTCTTTCTGCAAGACGTCTCTCAGTGTAGAGGTTTCGACATTCCCGATTTTAGTCCCTGTTTCAGGGTCGATTTTGAATCGAAAACAATTATGACGGGACCTCTGGAATTCGCCGCTTTTTTTGGCAAGGCCGTGAGAGCCGGTAATGTAAAAAGTGTTACCTATGACTGTAACCCCTTCGATATCAGCTTCAGAATCGGCGGAACCGGGCAGGAGTTTCACCAAAAATTTTACCGGGTGGGTGATTGTAATAGATTTTTTGGCTGGAGAAATTAAGCAGAGCTGCGCGTAATTCCCTTCATCGGTGCCGATTAAGGCGTGATTCGAGTCGGCTGCTGCAATAGCGCTTATATCGGAATTTTCATATACCAGCTCGGAGTCGATCCGGTATCTACCTATCCTCTCTATCTTGGGTTGAAATATTCGAGTTTCGTAATGCCCTTTTGCAGAATCCAAGCCGGCGGGCAGAGCATATATCCTCGCTGTAATCAATAAAAACAATACTCCGACAATTATCTTTAACCTGCTCATTTGAACTTTTTCTATCTTTATAACCTGATTCATTTAATTATTTACGCATTTCCCTGAAACCGGAAGAGTTTATTCAGGCCAAGTGATAACAACCTTACCGCATTTGCCCTCATCCATAATCTTGTAAGCTTCCTCGGCATCTTCAAGTCGGAACGTATCGGTAACAGTTTTGTCGGGATGAATGTTCCATCGAGACAATTTTTCGACCAGCTCTTCGAGATTGCCAATGGAAGTTACCCAGGAGCCGTAAATGGTAATCTGCTTATGGATAATATCGGGACTCGGCTGGAAACTAACGCTGCCTCCTTCGCCCACAAAAGCGACCCTGCCCCACTGGCGAGCGCCCTGGATAGCCAGTAATCTGCCGGAAGAATCACCCGAACAATCTATCGTTGCTTCGGCGCCCATACCATCGGTGGCATCCTTTATTTTATCCAGCGGTGAATCTTTTGCATTCAAGGCCAAATCGGCTAAACCGAGTTCCTCGGTCAGTCTAATTCGTTCATCTACGACGTCAACGCCGATAAGCTTTGTGGCGCCTAATTGTTTTGCCAGCATCAAAGCTGCCAGCCCAACCGGCCCGAGCCCAACCACCAAAACGCGGTCTTTACCGGAGACATTGATACGTTTCAGAGCTTCATAGCAGGTGCCAAAGCCGCAGGCGCATAGAGCGCCGTCCTGATATGTAAGGTTATCGGGCAGGTGTATTAAATCTGCTTCTTCTGCCAGGAGGTATTCGGCGTGTCCCCCATCGCGTTGCCACCCGTAAGCTGCTCGAAGGTCACTTGAACAGCTTATCTGATATCCCATCCTGCAATCGTGACACAGTCCGCACCCGGAAATATGATATACGATGACGCGGTCGCCTTCCTTGAATCTCTTGACGTCGCTTCCGAGTTTGCAGACTTGTCCGCATGGTTCGTGCCCGGCAATGACTCCCTGGTACGCCTCGGGGCCTTTGCCCAAATGTTCTCTATAAATGGCACGAATATCGCTGCCGCAAATCGAAGACGCCCTCATTTTCAAAAGCACTTGTCCCGGTCCCGGCTCAGGAACTGGAACTTCTTTGTATTCGACAGTGCTGTTACCCGGCAGAATAAGTCCTGTCATCTTAGCCATATTCTTCTCCTGTGTTAAAAACCAATTTGATTTCGAAAGTAATCCATCACACCTTTTTCATCAGATGTATATTCCCCTGCTTTTTCATTCGGCAGTTCGACTTTAAGAGCATCACCGTTTCGTTTCCAACTGTGGGTATTATCATAACCCGGCAGGCAGAGAGTATCAACTCCGCCTTTTGCTGAAAGCTATAACCGTCTTTCCACTGGCCTGTGTCTCGAGCGGAACAATAGCTGGCAATACCAGCCAAGTTTGCAGGCGGCCGCTTTTACGGTAAATTCGATAAGCAAAGCAGCTATATAATGCGGCATACGTTTTTCCCAGAATGTTTTTACACCGGCTTTTAGCATATCGCCGCTGTAACTTTTAAGGCCGGCATGTTTGAAAATCCCTTTATTATCAGCGAAGAACCTTCCTATGTTAAAGTAACGTTTAAATGTTTGGGGCAAAGAGTAGGAATGACTATGATAGACTTTCGCTTTTGCTGAGTAATAAACGGAATAATCCTGTAGAATAGCTTTAGCGGCGAAAAGCATATCTTCATTAACAATAACGTCATTTTTAAAACCACCCAATTTGTTGAAAACAGAGCGACGAACGGCTGAGCATGAATTAGAGCAGAAAAAGGTTTTCAGACCAAGGGTTTCAATGTCATTCCGGGTTTTTAGAATGGACTCTGCAGGATAGTTAAACTGGCGTGCAAAACGCTCTAAGGGACGTGCGCTGGGCCTGGGCAATTGCCGGCCGTAGCATATAGCTATGTTTGCCTCGGACTGCATAGGTCTTATTAACTCTGCAATCATATACTCGTCAGCGGGAATCGCATCCTGCGTAAGGAAAACTATGAATTCACTTTGTGCGTTGGAAGTTGCCAAATCCCTCGTAGTCCCGTGGTCGAAATCGGAACGTTTAATTGTGATTACCTTGCAGTTTCTGCTCTTGGCTACTTCACGTGTTTCGTCAGTGGACTCAGAATCAACTACAATAATTTGAGCAGGTTTTAGAGTTTGTTCCTGTAAGCTGTCCAGCAATTCTGTGAAACGCGGACCAGCATTGTAGGTAAAAATAAGAACAGTAATCACTTTTTCAATCCTGAACTTTTAATTTAGTGGAAAACACATCCACCCAAAGAGATTTTTGCTTTTCTTGTTTGAACTTGGTCATGTATTAATAGCTTAGTCGATAATATCATCTATACTTTTGAGCAATTTTACTTGCAATTTTCTTCAATACGACAGACCAGAAAGTAGCATTGGGATCATGTTTTTTTACCATTTTGTAGTGATTCAAGATTCTTTGTTTCAGAGCCAATAAATTCTTTAAAAAACCACCGGTATTTATTTTTGTTGCCTTTTTTGCTCCCACTGCGTTATTGAGATGTTGTCGGTACAGGACAAGTTGGTCCGGGATATAGACAATTTCCCCGTGTTTTGCTACATTAATAGCAATCCACCAATCATGCATTACAGCTTCTTTTGGTATAGGCAGCGAAACCACTTTAGCTTTCTCATTTATCATTATAGTGCAGCCAGTAGCTACATTCTGAAGCATAACCTTATTAAAGTCATTGCCCGTCTCAGGGGGAGTTTTCTGGTACCGCCACGTTGACGTGGCAATTGTTTTCAATTGGGAATCCACCACTCTTAAATCGGTATGTACTAATATCGGTTTGTCAGGATAAGATTTTTCGGTGGTTTTCATTAACTTCAGTGTTGCTTCGATTTTGTTAGGAAGCCAAACATCATCCTGGTCACAAAACATGATATATTCAGTAATTGAATTTTCCAACAAACGCTGAAAGTTTAAACTTGCTCCGAGATGGCCGCTATTATCTTCGATTAGCTTAACTCTGTCTGGATATCTTGTTACATAATCTTTTATAATACTTAGTGTATCGTCATCAGAGGCATCATCACGAATTAAGAGCTGCCAGTCTTGGTTTGACTGAGCAAGGATAGAATCTATCTGTTCCCTTAAATATGCCTGCCCATTATAGGTTGCTAATAAGATATCAATGTTTCGCTTCTGATTCATTTCAGGCACTTAACCCCTGCACTTTTGTTTAATAAATTTTATACCACGGTATAACAGAGGAAATCGTGCCAAAAGTTTTTTGGATTTGTTTTCAAGTCTGGATAAAGTAGAAATACCCGGATAACCCTTTTCTTCAGTTGCTATCGTTTTATACAGCATATCTTTCAGAAACTCGTAATCCGGTCCTTTAATTTTCGGCTCATAGCTGTTCCTGCGATATGATGCATGATCCATTATCAAATGTATGCCCATTTTTTTGCCAATCTCAAATAAATCGCTTCCGGGATGAGGAGTATAAAAAGCCGGAGAACAATGATAAGGCTTTATCTCCTTAAGCATAGAGTATGTCTCAAGAACTTCCTGCTTGGTTTCAGTTGGCAAGCCAAGCATATAGTTTGCCCATATTTTAATGCCCAATTTTTTGCAAATGCGTGCTGCTTCAAGATTTTGTTGTCGCGTACAGCCTTTACGAAGAAATTTGAGAACACGGTCGGAGCCGCTCTCAAAACCAATAATACACAATTTAAGGCCGGCTTTACCCAGAGCATTAACCATATCCCGGTGCTTACAGATAAGATCTGCCCTGGACTGTGCAACGAAAGGCTGAGTAAAACCTTCTGCTTTATATTGTCTGCAAAATTCCATCACCCACCGGCGGTCTTCGGTAAGGCAATCATCGTGAAGCATAAAGGATTTGAAATGATACCGGCTATCCAAATATCTTAATTCATCGATAACACTCGTTACGGAACGTCGTCGAACCTTTTTGCCGAACATTATTCTTTCAGCGGGCTGGCAGTAATTGCAGTTGTATCTGCAGCCGCGCCCGGCAATCAGTGTAACGAACGGTGCTTTTAGGAACGGCACAAAGGGTTCTTCCTGACATTCAAACAAATCGCGATCCGCCCATGGAGACTCGTCCAAATTTTCCAGCCGATGGCCCTCTACTACCTTAGGCAGATTTTTCCCGTCAGCTATATCCTTGAGCATTTGGGGAAAAGTAATTTCACCTTCACCTCTGATTATACAATCAATACACTGTAAAGGCTCCAGTTCCTCCGGACAAATAGATGCATGCGGCCCACCAACAAAAACTTTTGTCTTCGGCTTAATCTTTTTTATTATCTTAGCCGCTGTTACCGCTGCATCGTAGTCAACGCTCATCATCGTAATACCGACAACTTCACCGACTCTCTCATCGACAACTTGGTGGTAATGCTCCCATCCTGTTAAACGTCGAAGATCAATAAGGTTAACTTCATAGCCTTTAGCCTTAATCGCAGCCGATATAATAGCCAAGCCGTGGTTCATCCACGAACCTTCGTTGCCTTTTAGTGAATTAAAGCCGCATTCGGTAATACCAGGATATATAAGTGTAACTTTCATAATTGGAAAAACCTCCTTTTGAGCCGGCGGTAAACCCCAATCAATATCCGCACGATTTTAAACTTATGTATAAAATGACGGGCTCTATTTTTGAGCCTAGCCCATAGTAATTGAGAAATGCCAAATTGTTCATATACAAAAAAAGAATCAAGCCCCTGGGGAGATATTTTGATCCGGGACTGGATATATTTTCTTTTGTTCCGGAGCAAATTCTTTAATCGCTGTGCTTCCCTTAAAGCCTTAAAACGAATCGAGACTGTATTTCTATTTTGGCTGGGCCCAAATAAAAACAACAATTCCCTGTTAATTATTTTAAAGCGGTTTTTTCTCCATTCATCATTTGTAATATTTTTGTACATACTCAGATAACGATTCCTGAACCCCTTCAAAAAATAATTGTTCTGCTCTTGCTGGTTAGTTTTACGGGTCGCGCCGCGTTCATGACAAGCAATAGCTGAAGGTTCATAAATAGCTCTCCAGCCCAGCAATTGTGCTCGCCACGCCAGATCTACATCTTCCACATAATTGACAAACTCTTCGTCAAAATACTCTCCCTGATATTTTATGTCCTCCAGCATTGCGCGGCGATAAAGGGGAGCCGCCCCGCAGGGGCCTAAAATATAGCGGCAGCCGTCGATGTCGTATTGGCCAGTGTCTTCTTCACCTTCGCCGCGGGGTGCTGGAAAATACTGATGCATCATAATACCCGTAGAGTCAAGCTTTTCTGTTTTGATGCCATTCACGCTCCGGTAAAGTTTCCCTGAGACCATCCCGATCCGCTCTTCAGATGTCATGGCTGAAATCATATATGATAAAAAATCAGGCTCAAGCAAAATATCAAAATTAAGCAACAAAACAAATTCGCCTTCCGTCATTCGGATGGCCTGATTATGGGCCTTACAGAAGCCCCAATTGGAATCGTTCTTCAGTATCCTGACTTTAGGGAACTTTTTTTCAATAACTTCAACAGAACTATCTGTCGATCCGTTATCCACAATCACAACTTCTCTGATATTCGGATAAGTCTGGGCATATAAAGACTCAAGGCATCGGATAATATCCGTGCCGCCATTCCAATTAACGATATTCACCGAGACTTCAGATATCTTCACTAATCACCGCCGCTAATGCGTTTATTTTGGAAGTCTTAATTTTTATTAGCTTCTATCGGAATCCGCTTGTTTTTCGCTTGGAGCAAGCTTAAAGGGAAATCGCTGTTTATTTCCATAATACCTCTTGATAAGATCGGCGCAAATAACATTAATTTTCTCCATTTCTTCCTGATCAAGGCATAACGAAGGATCAGCCCTTGTTTTATCAAGGGGCCTGTTGCCCAAAATATTCCCGCAATAGATCTTTTCCGCGTGATACCTTTCGTATGAAATAACCCGGTCATCCCAGGGAAGAGACAAACTCTTAAATATCGGCTCCAATGTTTCCCGAGGATGCAGGACAAGATCCTCGTATTTCAAAACAAAAGGCCTCATACCCATTTGCTGGAAACATTCCAAAGCCATCATTTTATATTTCCAAACATAAGCACCGAGAGAGACCTCGTCAAGAGCCTTGATATCCAAACGGTGGATCTCGGGAAAAAGGTGTGCCAGCCTCTCCATTTCAAGGGGAGCGGATATTTTCAGCCAGTTTTCCTCAGCAGCATTCATAATAAGCGATCGCATCGATGAAATAACAGCATACGGATGTCTGATGATCCAGAGAAGACTGGCGTTAGGAAATCGCTTTGAAATAAGACCAGGCATCGAGGTTTTGGTTGGAAGCTTATAACAGGTATACTTAAGCCGTATGGAATTTGAGAACAATGGCTTAATTTTAGGCAATCGGTAAAAAGCCTCGTCTTCGTTCTTGCCGTTAATCTTGGGGTGAGCGGTTGCCATCATATAAAGCAGGGTTGTCCCGCTCCTTTGGCACCCCAGGACCAGAATGAATCGACGGGACATTGTTCGAAGCGCCCAAATATAAAATTTTCGAATTTTTCTTATCGGAATCATCAACTGTCCTTTATGGTCTTTCCCAAAAGGTTGCTCAGTGTACGTTTCCATTTCATGCGGGTTGCCAGGAAATAAAAATACTTGTTTTGTTTTTTGAATTCGCGGTTCAATTTCTTCGCATGCTCATAGAGTTCTGCGTCTAATTGGGTCTTCGAAATTATCAAATCGATCATTTTCTTATCGTTTCTTTGCAGATAATACTTGGGAGCCACATTGTGGTTTTCGCAGAATTTTCGGATTTCAAGCTTGCCGTATAAAAAAGCGGCATCCTCATTGAAATTTTCGGTGATGCCGACGAAATAGAATTTTTCTAAAAGTTTTTTTGTGATCTCAAGATGTTCCCGCTTTACATTTTTCAGGGGTTGTCTATCCGAAGACTTCAATGCGTGTAAAAAAAATACCATGTTATTGACACCGGTGCGTGCCGAATCGACCCATCCTTCGAAGGGCTGTAACTTTTTTGAAGAGTCGATTAAATAACGATTATTCAACGTTTTTCGCTGGTCGTCATTGATAAGTCCTTTCTTGAAAAGGTCAAAAAGGTAAAGCCCCATATTGTACTCGGAAAGTGTCCGAGCTACCGGATGCCTCAAGAAAGTGACATAGCGGGACGGCTTGCTGAAATATTCATGGATTCCGTAAAAAACATTATGCCCGTAGATCACCTTGATATTGTCTTTTTTCGTATCTTCCAGAAGTTGAAGATAATTTTTAACGTCGCCAGGGCGTTTTAGATGCTCACAACCGGGCACTTTATGATGAAGTTCTTGAAGCGGATATAGATTGAGGGTTTCTTCCTTCTTAAAATTACTCTTGATATGCTTTACAAATGTGCTTCCGCCGCATTTGGGGACATGCATAAAGAGGTAGATAGGATTTTTCTGTTCCTTTTTCATATTAGCCATTTTATCTTTTACGAGTATTTCCAAACTTTGATCCTTTAAAAAAACTTTTGCTCATTCCAATATTAATAAAACTTCCCTTTTTTGGCCAATAGTGTTGAAAGGTCGCTTTCTTCAGCGACTTGTCCGGGTTCCTACAACTTCGTGCAACATCCAGATTATGACGCAGATAATACTCGTAGTCAAACAGGTCACTTCGTTTAATGGCGCAATAGTCGCAAATTTCTTTAAGCCGGGTTTTAAGCTTGTTTTGCATAATTGTCTTTCTTCCGTGAAATCAAATATCTCGCGATAGTCTGGTCAACAGGTAGTTCCGGCAGTGACCGACCATCTTCGATTTGAATGACCCTGTCGCACAACTCCCTCAGCGTGTCCATTGAGTGGGTTACCAAGACCACTGTGCGGTCACTTTTTATTTTCCCCTTGATTAATTCTGAAGCCTTTTTCTTAAATGCCTGGTCACCAACAGCAAGCACTTCATCAATCAGGATCACATCTGCATCCACATAATAGGCTATCGATAATCCCAGCCTGGCACGCATTCCGCTGGAATAATGTTTGACCGGTTCATCGATGAAGTCGCCAATGTCAGCCAACTCGATGATTTTCTCTATTCGCTGGGAAATGTGCTGCTTGTCCATGCCTAACAACAAACCACTAAGAAAGATATTTTGCCTGCCGGTCAGCCGCGGATCAAAGCCGGCCCCGATCGACTGCATCGTAACGGTCACATCAGCCCGGGTAATCAAGCCAATATCCGGCTTGATAATATTCGCGAGGATCCTGAGCAAGGTGCTTTTCCCCGCACCATTTCGGCCGATGACACCGACCGTTTCACCACGATGGACGGAGAAAGAAACATCCTTCAGCGCCCAGAACTCGTTGCAACTCCAGGGAAGCGAAGCGACCTTACGATAGCACATTCCGACGTTTTTTAAATCAAAAATCATTTTTTTCATCACAGCACCTGCAGGGTCAGCTTATTTTGGGATAGTATCTATTGAATTTATGAATCAGCAACCAGCCTATGGCCAGAAACATTATGCTTTCGGCCAGCACAGGCACAAGAGATTGCGGACTCGGCCATTGCCCTTGAAGCAAAATCGCCCGATATTGTTCGATCAACACAGCTATCGGGTTCAAGCGGATAAGGGATTGCATTTGGGGAGATAACTTTCCAATATCGTGGAATACGCCTGACAAGAAAATCAGCAAGTGCATAAGAGTATTAAGGATTAATTTAAAATCAGGGAAAAAAGGGGTGATAGCTGCGCATATCATCGATACGCCGGTTACCACCATCAGTTCCAACACAATCAATAAAGGTAGGGCTAAGTAGGCCCATGTCGGCAGGATTTCGAACAGCCAGGATACAACAATGACAAGTAAGAGCGTAATAAGAAACTTGACCAGATTTACCATCACAACTGAAAGCGGGAAAATGCTTTTGTGAACATATACCAACTGCATCAGGCCATGTCCATCAGATATGCTTGCTGCACTGCGAGTTGCCGTGCTTGCAAAGAAACGATAAATAACAATTCCACTAAACAGGAACATGAGAAAATTTTTCGTTTCACGATGAAAAATGTATTTAAAAGCCACATAATAGACTGCCAGACTTAGCAGTGGTTCTAAAACCCACCACAGATAACCGGCATAAGTTCTTGTCGCCTCACTTTTAAGTTCAGCAATAGCCCGAAATGTAATTAAATTAGCAAACTTGGATAACACAACAACCTCCATCGTATTTAATTAAATAGTCTCATATATTGCTACATATAGCGATATTTGTTAGATTGCCTACCTTATATGTTATTTTATTTCTGCCGGGAGGCCTTTGCCGTTCATCTGCTTCTATATATAATGACATCGACTCCTCTTCTTGTTTTATCAACATATTTGTATTCTACTTGGCCTGACGGCTCCATCAAAGCTGTTCCGCCTTTTTGACTTTTTGATATCATCACAGTATATACGACATTGGCGGGAATATGTCCATCCTTATACATCACTTCTTCCCGCTGGGCATAAAAACTTATTCGCTTATCTGGTACAGCTATTATCTCTGCAATATCAGTATTGGCTTTTAGCCATTTTGCCGCCGCTCGGTAACCTTGCTTTTCTATACGAATCGGTCTGAATAATTTGGGAGCACATATAGAAATCCCAATTACAAATAAAATCAGAAACCAGAGCCGTTCATTCTGATTTGTTGCAGCAGACGGCTCAGCTTCCTTGGAAAACCTCTTCTGGAACCAGATTGCCAATTCCTGTAAGCCGACCGGCACATAAAGAATCGGCAGTATCAGTAAAGGCAAAGTGTGTCTGTCACTCATATAGCCATACCTGCAATACAACCATACCATTACAGGTACGTTCAAAACTATAATGGCAACTATAAAAAACTTCTCCGGCTCATACCATTTTCGCACTTTAAACCGCTTAAACATCCCTATCAGCAGGGCCGGCACAAAAAACCACATCAATGTCTCACCCATGTTACTCGCCAGCTTATAAAAAGACCTTCCAATCTTTGATGATGTAAATTCCGATATATGTGCGGCTTTTAATACAATTTGATTGTTCTCTATATGAACTTTTTGTTGCTGTGGTTGATATATTTCCCCGGCATGCATATTTAATGCAAATTGACCAACCCTTTTCTTTGGAAATACCGCCCCTTTAAATTTCATATACGGACCGGCCACAGCCAGGAATCCCACGAGCAGCACGGCCAATGCAGACAGCGCTTTAACTTTGCTCATACTTCGTTTCGACCACAGAAATTGCAGCCCCAGCCACAAACCGCCTAACACTACCAACATAGCACACTCAGGACGAATAAGGTATCCAGCCCCGGCGGCAACTCCGGCAAAACCAAATATCCACCATCTCTTGTTTACCGCCCCATTGAACAGTAATAACAAACCCAGCGACAGAAAACAAAGATGGGGCCAATCACTAAGGGCATCACTTCCATATTCAGCCGGCTTAGGCAATAATATAAGAATCAATATCGCCCAAAAGCTCATCCTGGCTCCGAATAAATGTTTACCTATGAAATACAGAATCACTAAAGCAAGCAATCTAAATATTAAAGCTACACCTTGACCACAGTAAATCCAGCTCAATATCGATGTGTCCGCGTGCAGGAAACCTGTCATCTTATGCATTGTAAAAATCAGCCACGGATAGCCGGGGTGCTGAAATTCATTTACCATTGTTGCAACAGGGGCGCTCTCAAATTGTTGGGCATACTTTATAAAAGTCACGCCATCCTTTGCAATGATGGCAGTCGTAACAATAAGGTACACGCCGACACATAATGCGACCGTCAGCAATATTAACAGATTAATAAAATCTCTGCTTTTGCCGGATTGTTCAACAATCTCTTTCAATACGCATTCTCACCTTTTATAATATGCCACGGCGTCCGCAGCAAAATCCACATATCCAGCCCCCAGGACCAGTTCATGACGTAATATAAGTCATACAACAATCTTTTCCTAAGGGAGGTGTCACCGCGAAAACCATTTATTTGTGCCCACCCCGTCATGCCCGCCTTAACCTTGTGCCTGAGCATGTATTTCTTATATTCTCCAGAGAATGCCTTGGCAAAAACGGGACGTTCAGGCCTGGGGCCAACCAGACTCATTTGACCTTTTACCACATTTATAAGCTGGGGAAGTTCGTCAAGACTTGTACGACGAAGCCATACGCCGAATCGGGTACGCCTGGAATCATTATTCTTAGTCCATTGCTGACCGACTTGTCTTTCCGCACCTATCCCCATACTGCGAAATTTAACTATCTTAAACTCCTTTTGGTCCATCCCCACTCGCACCTGCTTATAAAAAACAGGCCCCCTGCTGGTCAACTTAATCAACACTGCTATCAGAACCATTGGGATAGAAAATATGGCCAGTAATACTAAAGCAAGCGTTCGGTCAAAAATTTCTTTCAATACAACATTAGCGCCGTTTAGCGGAGAATCAGCAGCCGAAAAAAGAATTTGGGAACCTATACTTATTGCTGTCGCACCGCTTATCGAGGCCAGGTTGCCCCAATCCGGGATAATACGTATCGTCACACCCGCAGATTGAAGGTCTTTAAGAACCGAATATGCTCTTTGTGCCTCCTTACCGCTTAAAGCAAGATAAATCTCGTCTATCGTCTCAGTTTTCACTAATTCAGTTACTTTCTCAACAGGACCATATACAGGAATTCCCAGCAGCTCACTGTCAGCACAATCCGGATTATCATCTACAAAAAAAGCACACTTTAATCCCAGCCACCCCATCTGCTCGATGTCACGGACAAGCTGTTGGCCTTGCCGGCCCGTTCCTATTACAGCGTAATAACGCAGGTTATATCCCTTAGAACGCAATCTCCGCATTATTACCATTGCTAATAAGTGCGAAAAACACAAACCTGCAAATAGCATAACTACGAACAATACCAGCAATTTCCGTGAATAAGGCACATTCTGAAGATAGTAAAAGAACGCCATGACAAGTAATCCGCTGAAGATACTGGCCTTCAAAAGATTTACAAGCTGAACAAAAATGTTCTGCACCCGCTTAGGTTTATAAAGACCCGTGAACACACACGCCAAATAACAAATCAAAACAACCGGAAGAGTCAATATCAAATGTCTTTTAAAATCCGGTATCCCCTTAGATGTGGAAAATACCCCAGAATAAAATCGAACATAGAAAACTGAAAGCCAAATGCAGCCGATAATAAAAATGTCGCTGGCCGAACGAAACAGAGTCACAAATGTCGCATATCGCCTTAGCATATCGCACTTTCAATCTTAATCTTGTCTTTTCTATATCTACATTATCACGAGTGTTGTGAACCGATAACGCTATGTAATTAAACGCTATGTTTAGCTCTTTTTCAAGCATTTTCTCAGACCTCCGCTTTAGACCTTTCAAGCCGGCCACAGACAAAGAGAAAATATTGTTTACAAAATTGAATATGCCGAAAGTTACTGCCTGCATCCCGGCATACTACTCCCCGAATACGATATGCAAACCCACTCTCCCCACCCGCTAAAAATGTTTAACGCAAAATCTAAAACTCAAAACCTATCCTGAGCAACGCCTGCCCTGCTTGTCCTTCGAAGCATCAGCGAAGGAGGAAGCTTGTCAAATGGGTCGAAGGAATCCGCGAAACTTGTGCCTGCAAAGGCAGGTATCCGCAACTCAATACTCCAGTTCCTTAATTTTCTCCTCTGTATTCCGGCACAAGCTCTTTTACCTTTTCCACTATCCTCTTGTATTCACCGGACTTAGCCAGCTCCGCCAGTTCCTCAATCCCCGCATAAAGCTCTTCTCGAACCGCCGGTATATTCTCCCAGATACTTATCTTCGGATGACGTGTCAGCTGCATATCCTCGCCTTTTATCGACAGCTCCTCAAACAGCTTCTCGCCTGGCCGAATGCCTGTATACAATACCTCGATATCCTCACCAGGACGGAAACCGCTTAGCGTTATCAGCTCTCGTGCCAAATCAACTATCTTCACCGGCTCTCCCATATCAAGAACAAATATCTCTCCGCCTTTACCCATCGTCGCCGCCTGCAATACAAGCTGACTGGCCTCCGGTATCGTCATAAAATACCGCTTCATCTCAGGATGCGTAACCGTCACAGGACCGCCTTCAGCTATCTGCTTCTTAAATATAGGAACAACAGAACCTTCAGAGCCGAGAACGTTACCAAATCTCACCGTCACAAAATAAGTGTCACTGGTCTTATTCAAATCCTGTATATACATCTCAGCAATTCGCTTTGTAGAACCCATAATACTGGTCGGATTCACCGCCTTATCCGTACTTATCATAACAAAATTACTGCTGCCGAAACGATCCGCCGCATCTGCGACTATTCTGGTGCCGAGCGTGTTGTTTTTCACCGCCTCTCCGGGATTTAACTCCATCAAAGGCACATGCTTATGGGCCGCAGCGTGAATAACTACTTGCGGCTTATACTTCCGGAAAATGCCCTCAACCCGCTCCTTATCCGCTATATCACAAATTACGGCCTTTATAGGAATGTCACCAAACTTGCTATTCAGCTCCCTTTCAATATAAAACAATGGGTTCTCCGCCTGCTCAATCAGCAAAAGCAAGGCCGGCTCAAACTGGCATATCTGCCGACACATCTCGGAACCAATGGAACCACCCGCTCCGGTTACAAGAATGGTCTTGTCCTTTAAAAACGTCTCTATCAAATCAAGGTCAAGCTCAATTGCTTCTCTTCCAAGCAGGTCGTTGATATCAACATTCCTGATTTGTGAAACACGGAACTTGCCGGAAGCAATATCCGCAAGCGAAGGAACCGTTCGAAAACGTATTTTAGTCCCCTCGCATACCTGGATAACCCGCCTTAACTGCTGATGAGTCGCCGAAGGCATTGCAATGGCAATCTCTTCTATGTTCTGTTCCCTGCAAACCTGAGACAACTGCTCCACAATCCCCAGTACCGGTATGCCATGAATCTTGATTTTCTGCTTCGCAGGTTCGTCATCTATAAAACCAATGACATCATATTCTGACACCGGCATTCGATGAATTTCCCTCAACAGGGCTTCACCGGCATCGCCGGCACCAACTATCAGAAACCGTTTTAATCGACCGCTTTCAACAGTTCGAAATTCTTCGAAGTATAAACGAACGGCCATCCGAACTCCTGCCAGAAGTAGAAAAGTCAAAGCCATATCAAGCAAAAAAACCGATTGAGCAATGCCGGCTACTGCCTCAAGATATCGCCGAACTACACCTATCTGTAATACAATAGCATACCACAAAACCAATATCACAACCGTACTGACAAGCGCAGCTCGAAGTATCTCAGTGATTTCAGAAATCCCAACGTAACGCCACCACCCACGATACTGACGGAACAAACCGAATATAATCAACTTTATAATAACAAAAAATAAAAGCAAAAGTGGGTATTTCCCTACTAACCACTCCCTTTCAAATCGCATATTATACGCCAAAAGAAAGGAAAGCATCAGTGACAATGTGAAAACAAGAATATGCACAAGGACAATCAGCAACATGCGAAACTTTAGAAGAAAACCGGTTGGGGTTATGAATTCAGATGAAACTCCTCCTTCGCTCCCCTGCTGCTTATCTTTATTTAATTCCTGCATATCATCTCGCTAACATTACACATTCTGCCTTGTTTCTAAGAGCAAATTATAACAACAGTTAGAAAAGTGTCAATAATCGAAATCCGAAATCGCCGAACAAACCATTTTAACTTTCCAGCTTTCCCATCGCAACATCAAAGGACTTACTCCTGTTGGAAATATTCGTATTTTACTTATCAAAACGAATCCTGAAAAAACAATGCCGCGCCGAAGACTCCCTTTAAAATACCCGCTTGGCTTTTCATTTTTATCAACCATCTACCACTCTGAAACGCTAATAGTAAAAAAGTATTCAAAGCAGGTTTAACTATGCAAAATTTTATCTTCAAAGCCAGAAACAGCGAAGGCGTTTTGCTTACCGGCAGGCTAACTGCCGCCAGTAAGCCGAATGTCATAAACTCTTTGAAACAGAAGGGTTACTACCTGCTCAGCGTACAGGCAGAAAGCAAAATCTCACAGCTTCTGACAACTAACGCAGGATTAGGTACTCACGTGAAAACAAAAGAAAAAGCAGTCTTTACCAACCATTTGGCAACCCTCCTCAAAGCCGGTATGAAGCTGACAATGGTGCTTAAAACCCTCTCGAAACAAACAGAAAATAAACACTTCAGCTCTGTCATTAAACAAATCCGGCAGGACATAGAACAATCCAGCTCACTTTCTGAAGCGATGACCAGCCACCCGAAGATTTTCAGCAAAGTCTATACCGCCATCGTAGCAGCAGCAGAAAAATCCGGGAATTTAGCAGAGTCGCTCAGCATACTCAGCAATCAGTTGAAAACGCAAGCATCTATAAGGATGAGAATAAAATCAGCGACTGTCTATCCGATATTTTTGCTGTTTGTAAGTCTCATCATAGTAGCGGTTTTAACCACTTTTGTCATTCCAAAATTTATTGACCTATTTGTAAATGCCAATCAGACGCTTCCCTTACCAACGAAAATTTTGATAGTTATTACTACCTCTGTTAAAGATTTCTGGTGGATACTTATTCTGTTGATAATCGGCTTAATCAGCTTATTTCTGGCGGTGCTGAAGAACAAAAACTTCAGGAAATCCTTTGACTCCGTATTGCTTAAGCTGCCTTTGCTCGGGGCTCTTAACTGCAAACTTCAACTTGCCCATTTTGCAAGGACGCTGGGGTCGCTTTTAAACGGCGGAGTCAGAATTTCCTCTGCACTTAAGACAACAAAAACAGTAACAAACAACATTGCTTTCTCGAGTGAGATTGCCAATGTAGAAGAAAGAATACTCAAGGGCTCTACTCTTGCAGAAGCCGTCAGAGACCAGCAGGATTTTGACGAGCTTGCCGCTAATATGATAGCAGTCGGTGAAAATACCGGCATGCTCCCGGAGATGCTGATGGAGCTTGCAGATATGAACGAGACTGAAAGTGAAGCTGCTATAAATTCCTTAACCGCATTATTAGGTCCCGTGATGATTGTGTTCTTAGGATTAATTATAGGATTTGTTGTTTTGGCAATATTGATGCCAATTTTTGAGACAAGCTCGATGATTGGTTAATAGAAGACTGGACAATAAAAGTGTACCGATTGTTTTTCGCTGCATTTTTGAGTAAGGGCTAAAAAAACGAAAAACTTCTCGGACAAAACAAGTAAACAAGCTGGTATGCAAGATTCGGTTATATTTATCTAAACAAAGTAGATTTTTAACATAGGAGCTGATTAAAATGAAACGATTTATTAATCATAACAGCAAACGGAACGGCTTTACTCTTATTGACCCGCATTTCCCAAGTAAACAGTGACAAATGAATTGAATTATGATAGTATAGAGCTTATGGAGACCACTCAAGCCAGTTTTGACTATTCTGAATTGGAGAACCCAATGGGTGAAAGAAGCA
>JAUVVQ010000083.1 GCA_030604525.1 Phycisphaerae bacterium
CTCGCTCAAAACATAACAGATTATGAGCCGAAGCTGGCCCTCTTTGCCGGCGCTGACGGTCTGGAGACTTATCGGCGGATCTGTGAAAAGGCAGATGACTTTCTAAAGCCTGATGCAGCGTTAATGATGGAAATCGGCTACAGCCAGGGACAGGCCGTCAGAGAACTACTCGAACAAACCGGCTGTTTTGACGAAATCACAATAGAAAAAGACTCTCAAAACAACGACCGAATCATAACCGCAAAAAAGTTCAAACATTAACATTTAACTCCGGAGACGATACCCATAAATCACTACATCTAAAAAATTTCCCAATATTATGTATTTGTAACTACCTGTCCATGCTAAACTTATGAATCCATACAAAAAGGATCCGCCAAAGTCCCAAAAAAACCTTGCTTTTTATAGGACTATAGTGTAAGATATTATATTGAGATAAGAGCCTGGCGAAGATTAGGGCGAGAAAATTCTTTGTTATAGGAGAGAGAAGAGAAAATTGCATAAGTTCTTATCTTTGGGGGGATTTTTTTGTGCGCATTTCGGCACCACAGCCCAAACTTAATCCCAACTTTTAACTATAGCGTCCCGGATGTACCTTTTATTATTACGATGAATCTCTAATAAGATATCACTGTTTTAATTTTATATTCGCCCAGTTTTTCTCTGCCTTCCAATTCGCTAAGTTCGATAAGAAATACAATTGCCGCAATCTGTCCCCCGATTTTTTCGATGACTTTGCAGGCCGCCGCCATTGTTCCGCCGGTTGCCAGCAAATCATCAACCATCAACACCTTCGCCCCCTTTCTTACAGCGTCACTATGCACCTCAACGGTATCGGTGCCATACTCCAAATCGTACGTAACACTTTCGGTTTTATAAGGCAGTTTGCCCTTCTTTCGTATGGGTACAAACCCTGCACCGAGTTTCTCTGCAACTACCGCACCAAATATAAATCCCCTGGCTTCAACCGCAGCAACATACTCGATGCCCGCATCCACAAAGTCGGAACATAATGCATCCACTGCTGTTGTAAATGCCTTTGGGGCAGCTAATAACGGAGTGATGTCACGAAATAAAACCCCTTTTTTCGGCCAGTCGGGTATATTACGAATGTACTGCTTCAAATCCGTTTTGGTATCTGACATTTATCTGTCCTCCTTGATATTTGAGGCTTGTGCTATACCACGCTGAAAAACCTTCGTTACTCCTCGTTCATATAGTCGTAAAGTTCCGTAAGCGCTTCACGTTGAATTTGGCGAATCCTCTCACGCGTCAGACCCAATTTTTCACCGATTTCTTTGAGTGTCAAAGGCTTCCTGCCGTCAAGGCCGTAATGCAGTCTGAGTATATTCGCTTCTCTCTGGTCGATTTCATTGAGAAGGCCCAAAACCTTTATCTTTTCCTCGTCTGCAAGCAGTTCATCTTCGGGGCCGTGGGCATTCTGGTCTTCCAGAGTTGCCTCAAGAAGCTGGTCTTCGTCTGAGCCGTCGGTGCCGGCGGTATCCAGCACTGAACTGAGAACCTTAACCACCTCGTTTATAATTTTTGCCTTGCGCAGAGGCAGTTGCATTACCTCAGCCACTTCTTCAACATCCGGCGTCCTGCCGAGCTTACTCCTCAACTCCGACGTAATATGTCGCCACTGATTTATCAATGAAACCATATAGGTAGGAATATGTACCGGCCGAATGTTAGTCAGCAGAGCACGTTTGATGCTTTGTTTTATCCACCATGCGGCATATGTACTAAAACGTGTCCCCCGTTCAGGGTCAAAGTAATCAACTGCTTTTATTAATCCGAGATTCCCTTCCTCAATCAAATCGGCAAGGCTCATCCCGCGGTTGACATACCTCTTGGCAATATTAACGACCAGCCGAAGATTACTCCGCACCAGTTGTTCCCTTGCACGTGGGTCGTTTTCTTCGACAATCAATTTGCCTAAGTAATGCTCTTCTTCTAGAGTCAGCAGCGAGGCTTCATCAATCGCTTTTAGGTAATCTTTTATGGTAGCATCGAACGCTATGGCTCACTCCCGCCCGGCCAAAAGTCTTTCGACTTCAGCCATAAGGGCAACTTGATTTTTGACCCTGCCTCTCTTTAGGACTATTCCTGCTTTACTTAGCAACAATCAGTATAAGTTATCGGTTAAATATAAGCTCAGGTTTAGCTTATCAGCTTTTTCCGGCAAATATCAGCAGCAAACCTTTAATTATCGGTACCTGTTTCGGGCTCCTTCTCCGTCACACCTTCGTCGCCTGCCGGCTTCGGGGCATCCGGGCTTTCCCGGCCCTGGTCGCCTTCATCGGTATCCTTTGACTCTTCTATCTCACCTGTTTTAACCTCGGCCGTTTCATCACCCTGCAGGGACGGCTCAACAGGTTCTTTGGGTACTTCAGTATCGCCGGCATCAGCTTCAACGGCTTTATCGCCTTGTTCAACTGCCTCGACCTTCTCATCTGTCTCTTTCGGTTTTTCTATGTCATCAACCTTGACCTCAGCCTTTTCGTCGGTCCGCTCAACCCGCTTTGCCGATTCGGTATCGGTCTGTTGAGCTGCAGTACCTTGCTGCCGCTTGTTTGTAAGCTGCTCCGTATCAATACCAGAAAGAACTGTTTGAACAGCTATATGCTTTTTTTGCTCAACTGCTTTAGATGCCTGTTTTTTCTCTTGTTCTTCAGCCGCCCACTGTGCTCTTCGCAGACTCAGACCAATTTTGCGTGCATCAGTATCAACTTTCAGAATCTTAACTTCGATTTCTTCACCTTCTTTAACAATATCCCCAGGCTTGTTAATCTTATGGTCGGCAAGTTCGGAAATATGCAGAAGCCCCTCCAAATCGCGTTCCAGCTCTACAAACGCACCAAAATTGGTGAGCTTTGTTACCTTGCCTTTGATTATGTGTCCGGGAATATATTTTTCAGGGATAGCTCGAATCCACGGGTCCTCGGCCATCTGTTTTATTCCAAGTGACACCCTTTGTTTCTCCTCATCGACTTCCAGAACAACACATTGTATTTCTCCTCCTCTCTGAATGGCCTCACTGGGATGGCTGTATTTTCTTGTCCAGCTCAAATCTGAAATGTGTATCATACCATCAATACCCTCTTCTATTTCTACGAACACACCAAAATTTGTTATACTTCGTACCTTCGCTGTAACAACCGTTCTGACAGGATATTTCTGAGAAGCTATCGTCCAGGGATTTATTTCGGTCTGCTTTAAGCCCAGCGAAATTTCCTGTTTTTCCTTATTAACACTGAGCACAATCACTTCTATTTCATCGCCGAGATTGAGCATCTCACTGGGATGACTTAAACGCCTTGTCCAGCTCATCTCGCTGATATGCACCAGCCCTTCTATTCCCTCTTCAAGTCTGATA
>JAUVVQ010000014.1 GCA_030604525.1 Phycisphaerae bacterium
CAATCCAATTAAACCACGTTTTTTCTTCATCCCAGGGCCCCCATTTATGACGACTCCCCCAGTCTCCTCCGGTAATATATCCCTGGGAGTAAATGTCATCAGCACCCTCTATGAAATCCGTGACATTACGAAACCTTTGCCCATTTCGTTTTTCAAATCCAGCTAAATCGGTAGCAATTTGAGTGGCGGCAGGTCCGGGTCCAAATTCATGGGTGGCCCAGTCCAGATAAATCGATTCGATTTTTGCATTTCGGCCGGCACAATCCGAAGGAATATCATGGGTGATTTTTCCATCCGTCGGTGCGTAATCCCAGGTCACATCTTTAAAAGCGGCGAACATCGTAGTAATCATTTTAGTGCGCCAAAATTCACCGAGAAAGCCGTCGGCGTTTTGTTCATATGCATCCCATGCGTCTTCAAAGACGCGATACATATGGAATGAAGGCTGTTCCAGCGCATAGTCATATTCCATCCAGGTAAAGGGCCATTTAATACGTGCCGACGGTATCATATCAATCCATTCTTCCGTTTTCATGGAGCGGCCGTCTTTATCATACGGTGGATTCATGCATGCATATGCGGCATTCAAATCAGGCAGCACATCACCAAATACATCCGGGTCGCCTTGAGCACCTAAAATCCAACCACCTGTGGCAAATTGGTTGAACGGTTTTTCAGGCATGCTATCGTAAACGCTTACGGCTGTTTTGATGCTTTCTTTAACCGCGTCCACCCTGGCTTTATCGAGAGAGGCGGAGCCCCAGGGCATCCATATCTCGGTGGTCCATAACCAAAAATAATCGACGGGGATGTCGTTATAGAGCAACCACTTGTACATTCCTTTGTACAGCTCTGCGGTCGCCTCTTGAGAAAGGGGATCCAATCCATACTTATTTTTCAAACGATACTGGAGGACTTCTGGTATACCGTTAACCATCGGTTCGGCGCCGGTTTCCTCATCTTTTCCCACGGGCACTTCGATTCCCATAGCGGTTTTGACGCCCAATTCATTCGCTAGTGTAAATACCTCGCTAAATAAGTCAGCAGCTTTATTAAATGACGCAGTATACCCAGCCTGGTCTTTGTGATAAGTTTCACCAATTATTTCAGACGGGTAGCTATCAGTAGGAAATAGCTGGCTGGTTCCCCCAATAAGATCGCTGGTATTGGTTTTTCCCCAGCCGATAATTCCCTGATGGGTGTGAAAGAATGTTGCGTCGTAAGCAAAATCCACGGTTCCGTCCGGGTTGAGATCATCTTCATGACCAATCCAAATATTTAATGTAGGACCATAATCTCCAACATGGTCATCTTCCGGGTCAGACATATAAGCGTGCAGGCCAACAAAGTTCATTCCCATTTTGGGTAATTGAGACACATACATTTTCCAGTCGTCTTTACCCCACATTACCGCTCCGGGAGGAAAATTCTGAAAAGGCTGAACGCCGCGCGTGGTCCATTGTCGGCCATTTTTTGTAAGAGGTTGACCCTTTTCATCAAATCCGGTTAAGCTCAACGGTATTTTAGCATCTGGTACCACATCACCATGAAAATAGAAACGGCAGCCAAGTTTCTCAGCAAACCGATAGGCTCCGTATAATGTACTTGTGGTATCATCTCCAGAAATAACAAGAATGTTGCGTCCGTTATTGCTTTCAGACTTGATAAAGAATCCACCTGCTGGCGCATCAAAAATGGTGACATTGTCTATCAAAGGATCAGAATCTTCTGCTATAAGAATTAAATCACCGGTACCAGGAATTGAACTGACTCCTTTAACATCAAGCAATTGTCCGGTACGAAGATAAATATAGCGTCTGACTTCTTTGGCGGCAAGTAGTTCCTGATTTGAACCGTTGAATGGATACACTATGGCCTGAGCAGAAGGAGAAGAAATAGAAATGAATGCATTCTGATGAATCTTTTCCGAGGAAGAACCGACTATAATTTCAAACTTTCCAGGTTCAATCTTCCACGATGAAGATGTGTCATCCCAAAAAGCAAAGTCCCGATTTTTTAGTGAAAAGCAAACCGTTTTCTTCTCACCTGCTTTCAAGTGAACTTTGCGGAAATCCTTCAGTTCTTTTGGCGGGCGCTCCACTGTAGCTTCCAAATCTTTTACATAAAGCTGTACTATCTCTTTACCATCTACGTCACCTGTGTTGGTTACATCAACTTTTACCAACACATCCTCTCCCATTTTATAGTTTTCCGCATTGGTCTTTAAGTTGGAATATTCGAACGTGCTGTATGACAGGCCATGCCCGAAAGGATAAAGCGGTTTGATGTTCTTATGTTCGTACCAACGGTAACCTGCGAAAATCCCTTCGTCGTATTTTATGTCATAAACAGGATATTCCATATCCATATCGTACTCCCAGCCGGTATATAATTCTTCGCCCTCAGGCAGGTACGGATAACCGGGAGAATCTTTAAAACTACGCTCGATGGTAATCGGGAGTTTTCCCGACGGGTTTGTTACACCGGCAATAATCTCTGCCAAAGCTCTGTTTCCCACCTGTCCGGGATACCAACTGTATAAAATTGCCTCCACTTCGTTGTTCCAACTGCTCATGTTTCTGCCGCCGCCCGCATTCATTATAACCACTGTTTTATCATTTAGTTTTGCAATCTTGCTAATGGTGGTGTTTATTTCTTCGGGCAAATCGAAAGAGATATCAGAACCTTCACTATCGTTGCTTCCTGTGCTGTAGATTACAATTGAGGCATTGGCTATTTCTTCATCCGTCGGATGTTCAATGTATTTTACGTGTTCACCAAATTGTGCCTTCAAGGCATCCAGCTTTGTAACGATATCAAAACCTTCCACGTAGGCAGCACCGCCTCCGGTAGCTAATTCGTCCACGTATTCTCCGGTCACCAGAATTACATCACCTTTTTTGGGGCGGAAAGGCAGGGCTTGGTCGTCGTTCTTTAGCAACACAATCCCTTCGCGTGCGGTTTCAAGCGCTACTTTAACGTGCATGTCGTAGTTTTGTAAATAGGACATATCCTTAACGGGACGTTCGGTCAATCCCATAGCAATTAAAGTTGTCAGGAGGTGTTTGACCACACGGTCTACGTCTTCTTCCTTCACTTTTCCCTCTTGGATTAAGGAAGGTGCCTCTCTCCGCAGGTATTCTGCAGGATCGTCTTCATCGTAAATACCATCTTCCGTTTCGCCCGGCATATCGAGATCAAGCCCCGACTTTAGTGCTTTTTCAGCATCCCAAATCGACACCCAGTCACTCATTACAAGCCACTTAAAACCCAAATCCTCACGCAACAGTTTGCTAATCACATATTTGCTTTGTGCGCAGTATTCGCCGTTAACCTGGTTATAAGCTGTCATCACAGCCAGTGCACCCGCATTTACACCCGCTTCGAAAGCTGGCATATAAATCTCGTGCAATGCCCTTTCGCTTACCACTGAGTTCGATGTTCGACGCCTAAAGTCACTGTTGTTAGCAATGAAATGCTTAAGTGTGGCAATGGTCCCTGTATTTTGCAATCCTACTACGTAATTTTCAATCATTCTTGCAGCCAGATAAGGATCTTCTCCGAAATACTCGAAATTGCGGCCGTTCTGCGAAATACGGTAGATATTCATGCCCGGCCCCAAAAGAACAGCGATATTGCCTGCCCTGCATTCTTCTCCGACGCTTTTGGCATAAGCCCGGGCCAAATCGGTATTCCACGTACTGGTCAAGGCAAGGGGACAAGGAAAAGCTACAGATTTCTTCAAATGGGACTTATCGTCTACAAGACTCACACCTTGAGTAGCATCTGAAAAACGTAAAGAAGGAATACCATATTTATCGTAGCCCTTTGTGAAAAACACGTTATACCCTCCAATCATGGCAATTTTTTCCTCAAGAGACATTTGCTGAAGGATGCTGTCAGCTTTTGCCATTGCAGTTTCGTATGGAATGGGGGGCTCGAAAGGCTGGAATGGAGCCTCTTTTTTAAAATCCTTGCCATCCGTGTATCGGCATACGCTAAACAAGAAAACTATGATACACAGAACAAATATTTTTCTCATAATCTGTCTCCTTTTAAGTAATATTATTTTCATCTTCAAATAGAAAGATTCTTATAAGCGTTTGATTTCCAGATCGACTCCAATTCATAGACCTGGAGATTATTGATTTTAAGGTCATTAATCCTTTGTCCCCCATCTCCAGCCCCGAACCTCATGCCTCGTTTTTCAGGATTGAGTTTTCTGGGTAAAACCATAGTAAACCTTCCATGGTCTACGAACACTTCCAGACTGGTGAGGTCCACGATGAATTCATAGAACATCTTATTACTGCCCAGGTCGGGCAGATATTTCAGACGAAATGATTCAGCATCAGGATCGTCTATATTGAAATAAAAGATATTCGGCTTTAGTGTATAATACAGGACATCCTCATCGAAGATAATGCTGTATGCGATGGCGTTTATGTTTTCGATCTCACACCTGACATGCAGCAGACCGGCATTAATGTTTTTAAGTTCCCTATTGGCCTGCTTTACTGTTAAGCTATCCCATTTGTGTGCTTTCTTGTGCAGCTTTTCGGTTTCCTTAACCGGTTCATTAAACATCCTGACGCCATTGGCAGTGTTTCTGAGTGTCAGCTCGGTGGGAAAGCTCATCAATCCGTTAAAGGGCGGATTAGGCTCGGGAATATCCACCCAGCCGGGAATTTCAATGTAGCCTGTTTGAATTCGGCGCCCATCCTGACGGGGTACATTCGTAAAGGTCTGTGCGGCAAAGAACTTCCCCTGCACATAGTTAAACATGCCTAATTCCGGACTAAATTTTTTCCCGTCGAAATCACCGATCATATAGTCCCCGGACACACCATACATAACCCATTTGGTGTTTTGAGGATTGCCATCGATGGGCAGTTCAAATAGTTCCGGGCACTCCCAGAACGTCTGGGTATGGCTCTGATACTCCCATTGCTTCAGATCATCGGAGGTAAATATGGAATGACCAATACGCTCAAAAAGGACCATGACCCACTTGCCCGTACGTTCATGCCAAATCACTTTCGGATCACGGGCATTGTCCGTCCTGAGAATGTCGAAGCGATCTCCAATAACAGGATTATTCTTATAATCTGTGAAGGTTCGGCCCTTATCGTTTGAATAGGCAATATTCTGACAAGATCCTTCTCGGCCATTCAGTAATCTTGCCGTCGTGTAAAAAGCAACCATTACGTCAGTTTTCCCTGTTTTAAATCCTGATGTGTTTTTATAATCGATCACGGAACTACCAGAATAGATTCCAGCAAGTTCATGTCTATACAGGGCGTCCGGCAATTGTTTCCAGTGGACCAGATCAGTGCTCACCGCGTGCCCCCAGTGCGGCTGCCCCCAGTAGTACCCATAGGGATAGTGCTGGAAGAACAGATGGTATTCCCCATCGTAATAGACCAGTCCGTTCGGGTCGTTTATCCAGCCCCGTATAGTGGAAAAATGAACCTGCGGACGATGCTTTTCATTATAAACATTCTTAAGGTATTCACTTTCATCAGACTGATAAACCAGGCCAAGCCCTCTTTTCTGTTTTCCGCGTCTGGTTCTCAATAGGGCATTCTTGCCTTCGAATTCACTTATATCCGCAAACACCCAGAAATCAGGCTCGGAATCGGGAAGAAAAATATCTAAGGTGCGCACCACTTTGTTGTCGATGACAAGTTCCAACGTTACTCGGTCATCTTCATTATATGATACAGGTAAATTGAGGTATCGATTTTTGATCCTGAATTCCCGCTTATGGGTCTGCTTATTTTCCGCAGCAGCCGCTATCTGCTCGAAAGCACCCGCGCCCAGAAAGGCTGAGCCGGATAATGCTGCTGTATTTGCAAGAAATGTCCTTCTGTCAAGCTTCTTTCCCATCATAAACCTCCGGTTGAATAGAATTTAATTTCGCGAATTTTCTCAGTACGTATCAAGAATTATACAACAATCTGTCCTAACTACCAAACGATCCAAATTGATTCGGTGCTTTGAGATATCTTCACAATCATTAATCGGCGAAGTTTACTTAAATTCATAAGCACCCATATCCACAACGCCGTTGAGAATACGTGGATTAGCGTCGAGATCCGTCTTAACGCAGCAAGACAAGGCCTTGTTATCGCCGGCATCAATACACGGAGAACCAGCTGATAATCGCAGATTCGCGTCTGCGAACTGCGGGTCCGCGTCAATATTCCCTGTTCCCCAATGAACAGTATTCCCTGCACCCTCAAGATGGATCCCGCTCTTACCTTTCCGAACATCGCAATGATCGAGATCGACCGATGAAGTCATTGACTGTTCACTTTTAAAATAAATATTTTCTCCATCAGTGGCACGATTATTCCAAAAAATACAGTTTCTTGCTTTTACACAATTATCCTTTGCAGCAGAAATCCAAATCTTGAACAGATGTACCTGCCAAATCCGGGTTCACTATTTTTAATCTGCAGACAAAGAAGACAGTTTCCTTATCCGCTCCTTCGCTAAGTTATATTTCTCTTTTCCCAGCCTGCTGAAAAGCGCACTGCCCGGATACATTATCCGGAACTGCTCTCGATAGGCGTCTTCAATTTCAACTGCCTTTTTATACTGGGCAAGCGCAATTTCACTATTCTTGAGCTTTTCTGCAATTTCAGCCAGTCTCAATCTTAATCGACCGTTCCCGGGATAAAAAGCTACGGCCCTGCCGGCAGTATCAAAAGCAATCCTTAGCAATTTCTCTTTATCGCTGCCGACAGAACACTCTGCAAGCAGAACATAGACCTTTGCTAAATATTCATAATCTTTGTAGTCAGCTTTATTTCTCTCTATCGCAATACGAAAACATTCTGCCGCCCGTTGGAGCAAAAGTGCTTTTCGTTTCCCCGTTTGATTGTATTGCCATAAATAGAGCCGACCGTTCAACTTTGCAGCCGAATGAGCCAGAGGGTCACTCTCCGTCGCCTCCGCCAGAAGTTCGTGTGCATCCTCCGGCTCAGACATCGCTTGCCTTTGTAACTTAGACGCCCTGGCCACAGGTATCAAAGCATAAGCAAAGTAAGCATACAGCAAAGCAGAAAAAAGCAGCCCCCCTGCTATCGCCGTCAAAATTCTCGAAACATTATTTGTCTTTTTCACAGCTTTTTCTTGGGACTTCTTTCGGCGGTACAACACAATCAGGCAAGCAAGAATCGTCCACAAAGTCATAGAAACACCTGGTTCGAAGATGGCAAAATCAATCAAATTATGTAAAAGTACAGCCGCAATACCACAAATCAAAGCCGCTGATGTAACCTCTGAATTTAACCGGTTAGTGGTTTTTATATCGTTGGATAAAAGCCAGAAACCAACTAAAAACACTGCCGCCGTCGATATGTATAAAACAAATATTGCATAAAAGAGCACCTCAAAAGATGCGCTGCCTTTTAGAGGAAGAACAATCGGCCTAAAAACAAGTAAACAAATGGCTATGCAAATCGGGACATAAGCGGTTGATTTTTTAAAAGCCACCCCAGAAAGGTCTAATTCAGCTCGCCAGGAGTTAGTTTCTGAAAACAATATTCTCCAGACAGGGATGAAAATCATAGCCAGGAAACCAACAAGGCCGAGAAGTCCATACTGGCTTAAAATGCTCAGAAGAAAATTGTGCGGGTCCGCAACACTTTCGAGAGCTGCATCCGGCTTATAATGAGTATAAAAATATGGGAAATTCCCCGGACCTACACCTGTAAGCCAGTGAGCTGCATACATCTTCGCAGAAGCCGCCCAATATTGCCATCTCACCAACATTGAGTTGCCTCCAGGTAGTCTGTTATTCGCTAATCCATAGCTAACCAGCAAAAATGAACCGACTGCAGCCAGAACAAGTAATAAAATCAAAATCAATTTTCGATGTTTTTTTATCCAGCCGGCAAAACACAGATATACTAAAAACGCAGCAACTGCGACTGCTGCTGCCAGGACAGCGCCTTTGCTTCTTGTGATAACAAGGCCGAATAAAATAAAACCAAACGCCATAAAACAAAAGAGCAATGATTTAAATCCGGTCTGTTTTGCTTTGAGGCTTCTAAACTTCTCTAACAATAAAGCCAAACCAGCAAATAAAGCCAGCACCGCAAATGAGCCGGCTGAATTGCTGGTAGTAAAAAAACCACTAATCCCCCTCGAGTACAACCTGTGCTCAAACAGCATCTGCTCAAAACTGCCGGGCTCGATACCAAGGGGTTCCAGAATAGATTCGGGCAAACTTTCATATTGTCCTATAGTCATTTGATTGCCTGTGAAAAACTGGTCACTACACTGATAAGCCGAGACTATTCCCAAAGCCGCAATAACAATCAGTACCAGTTTTACTTTGGCCTGAGTATCCAGGATTTGTGTTAATAGAATAGCAGTGAACAACGGCGATGTAACAATAATCATTTCAGTAATTACAGCACGCTTATTTGCTGCGATAAAGCCCGCTGCCAAACCTGCGGCTATGAACAGAAACAACCCGATTTCCATACCGCTGAAATGGTAAGAAAATCTCCGCCTGGTAAAATTCCAGATAAACCAGATGATGACTAAGAAAATTAATAAACCTGAAATTAATAAACTAACCAACGGGCTCCCAAGGTTTACCGGCTGCAAGGCAGACTGTACCGGGATACCCTCTGTGATTGTAACCCGAAGTGCGATAATACAAAGGCAGACTAT
The DNA here is from genome assembly GCA_030604525.1 of Phycisphaerae bacterium. Lineage (GTDB taxonomy): Bacteria > Planctomycetota > Phycisphaerae > Sedimentisphaerales > Anaerobacaceae > JAUVVQ01. The sequence continues at coordinate 8,692 of JAUVVQ010000014.1, forward strand.
AAACAGAACATATTCGAATATCTTCTGTCCTTTGCTTTTAGAAAAGTCGGAATCAATCTCACTTTTCATAATTTCCGGTAGTTTCCAAAACAGCAATAATAGCTAATATCATAAACGTCTGCAGAAAAATCAAAATTGCACCGACGGAATCAACCTGATAAAGAAAAGCGGCCCCCAGGCCGGTACAAAGTGTCGCCAAGTACAAAGTCAAGACAGTTCGAGTATCAGATAAGCCGCGCTTCTTTAATCTATGAGAAAAATGCTGTGTATCGCCCACAAAAGGACTCTTGCCCTGCTTTATTCTCAACAAAGTTACACTTACGAAATCATACAGTGGGACAGCCATCACCAACAGCGGCAAAAATACGGGGTACCATGAGCCGCTTTCGGCCTGGTTGTAATAAGTGGTTCGCAAAGTCAAAAGTGCTACAATGAAACCTACAACCAAAGAGCCGGCATCGCCCATAAAAATTTTTGCCGGCGGAAAATTAAACACCAAAAAGCCCAGCAGGACACCAACAAAAACTATTGCCAATGCCCCTACATAGACCTGACCGCTGAAAGCTGCCGCAATAAATAAAATGCAGCTCGCTATTACCGCAATACCGGCGGAAAGACCATCCATATTATCCAGAAAGTTAAATGCGTTGATAATCAATACTATCCAAAAAGCTGAAAGAAAAGTAGTGATTACCTTACTTTCGATAAACATCTCGACGCGAACCTGCCCCAGGCCAGCGGCTGCAAAGGCAACTGCAAACTGAACGGCAAGTTTGAAAAACGGAGACAAATGTTTCTTGTCATCCCAAAGCCCAAGTAAAAACAAAACTGTAATACAACTTAATATAATCAAAAGCTGATTGGTTTTGCTCAAAAAGTTTTCTGCGTAGATAACCGCTGATTCGCCGAACAAGTCGGGCACACCGGTTATAAGATAAATTTTAACACCTGCCAAAGCTGCAATTATAGCCGTCGTCATTGTTAAAAATATAGCTATACCGCCACCTAACGGCACGGTCTCTGTATGGAACCTGTCTTTGACAGGGACACTGTAAAAACCCCTTCTGATTGCCAGTTTCTTTACCACGGCGGTTAATACTAATGAGACTGCAAAAGAGCTGAAAAGTAAAATTATTGCCGATATTACAAATATCACGATTTTAACTGCTCCAGTAATTTCTTTCTGACTTCATTAAAAAAATCAAAATAGTTCTGCTGCCTATAATCCGGATAGGTATAAGGCAGGGGACTCCAGCCGCCCTTGGCAAAGATAAGTGTCACTTCAGCAAACATCTGCTCGCCGATATACATACGATGCGAATAATTCTTGGTAGTAGCTAAAACAAGTTTCGAAGCCCCGATATATCCTGGGTCCAGATTAACCGGCCGCGGCAGATCCATCTCCAGTTTCTCAGCCAACTTTTTCTCCAGCTTATTTGTCCTGTGTTTGATTTTTGCCAGATTGCCTGGATGAATTAACTTTGTAATGCTTACAAACTGTCTTAAAATATTTTCTCCTGCCTGCTGTTCATAATAATCTGTTGTATCAAACGGCCATACACCGCTCGTGCAATCAATTTGGCCGAACTTTTTTCCTACGGCTTCAACAGCCGTTTTAAGTGAAAGCTCATCGGCTGCTAAAATCCCGATAATCAGCTTGACTGGTTTTGGCTCTTTTGTTTCCCACATTTTGAACGGTTAAACAATAAACTTACGGCTGGAGTTTTTCCTTTAAAAAATTGACCAGCTCAACAACTTTATTTGCCGCTTTTTCAATCGTAACTTCTTCACTTTCCGAATCAGCTCGGACTTTGACTTCGACATTGCCTTTAGCTACGGAGTTTTTGCCCACGGTGATTCTAACCGGTATGCCGATTAAATCTGCATCTTTGAATTTGACTCCCGCCCGCAAAGACCTGTCGTCCAGCAGCACCTCGACATCCTTGGATAACAGCTGCTGATAAATATCCTCGGCTACCTTAGCCACCTCGGGGTCATCCTGGTTGAGGCAGGTAATAATCACCTCGAACGGAGCGATACTAACCGGAAAAACAATACCGCTTTTGTCATTACTGAATTCAATAGCAGAGGCAAGGATTCTGTTGATTCCGATACCGTAGCAACCCATGATGCAGGGGTTTTCCTTCCCGTTTTCGTCAAGAAAAGTTGCCTTGAGCTTTTTGCTGTATTTTGTTCCAAGCTTGAAGACCTGGCCAACCTCAATGCCTTTTTTGAAAAGCAGTTTCTCCCCGTTATGCGTATCGCCTTCAACTGCATTGCGGATATCGGCAGCAATGATGTTGTCTCCTTCCAGCGGGAAGTCTCTGCCGGGAACGATATTTTTCACGTGGTAATCAGTCTTGTTCGCACCTGTAACCCCGACCGCCATTGCGGCGACGGCATAGTCGATAATTAGCCTACAAATTGGTTTCCCATTCTTGGACGGGCCAGCAAAACCAACCGAAGCACCAGTGATTTTTTTTATTTCATCTTCTGGTGCTAACTCTATACTCTGCCCATCTAAAACCTGGATCAACTTCTCTTGATTAACCTCATGATCACCACGAACAAGAACAGCATAGTGGCCATACCATTTTGGTTCTGAATCCATAAATGCATGGCCATCCTTGTGAGTGGCGGAATATGCACGCATTTCCCTTACAGCTTCCAAAGTTGAGTAGGTTCTGTAAATTAAAGTCTTTATCATATCTTCCGGTTGGGTCTTCAAAAAGGCACAGACATCTTCGATGGTTCCGATATCAGGGGTGTGCACTTCTTCCAGTGCCGGGGCTTTTTTACCAGCTTTCCTCTTAGGCAATGGGTCAACCGCCGCCCTTTCGAGATTCGCTGCATAAGAACCATCCTTCGTGTAAACGATTGTATCCTCACCGGCCTGACAAGGAACAGTGAACTGATGAGAACCGGAGCCGCCCATCTCGCCGGACTCGGCTTCTACAATAACGTATTCAAGACCGCAACGCTTGAAAATCCTGCAATATGTATCATACATAACCTTGTAGGTATTCTCCAGACTTTGCCTGTCAGAGTGAAAACTGTATGAATCCTTCATAATGAATTCCCGACTGCGAAGCACGCCAAATCGAGGTCTGAATTCATCCCGGAATTTAAAGCTGATTTGATATATATTTATCGGCAGCTGCTTGTAGGAATTTATCTGGCCGGCCGCAAGGGCGGTTACTACTTCCTCTGCGGTAGGTGCCAGAACATTTTTTCTTCCGTGGCGGTCGGTAAAGGTTCCGAGAGTCTCGCCGTAATCTACATCCCGACCGGTCTTTTGCCAGAGCTCGATGGGCTGGACGGAAGGCATCAGAATCTCCTGAGCTCCGGATTTGTTCATCTCTTCTCTTACAATAGAGATGATTTTCATCAGGGAACGGAAACCCAGCGGTAAATAGGTATATGTGCCGCTTGCAAGCTTGCGAATTAAGCCGGCGCGGAGCATCAGCTTGTGACTTGTAATCTCGGCCTCGGAAGGCACCTCCTTGACCGTAGGTATCAACATTTGACTATATCTCATAACCCTTCCTTTATTCTCAAGTCAACTCTGATATTCTTTTATTCGAATACATCCTTATAGCTCAAAATAGCAGATGCTTCAAGACTAAAAAACAACACCGATTTTAAACCACGGCCTTTACCGCCGATTACAGGAAAATGATAATTGAGTTTTCCAGCAAAAATCGTAGAATAAAACGGCAAAGACCAACTTGACCTGTCCTGCGTATAAGAAGGTGATTTCAAACTTTAATAAAAAGTGTGCTGGTGCTAAATAACAGAATGGCTGAACCGATAAAAATAGAAAAGTCATTATCAGAAACAAAAGGTGAACTGAAAAAAGGCCAACATCTTGGAAAATATCGCCTCAAAGAACATCTCGGCACCGGCGGAAGCTGTGAAGTCTGGAAAGCAAGAGATACCGCTGAAGGTATCTGGGTAGCTTTGAAGATACCTGTTGTTGACATTAACGGCCAGCGAGATAAGAAAAACATCCTTCGCGAGATTCAGCATGTCGCTCAGGTTCGTCACCGCAATATCCTGGCCGTCAAAAACGCTGACATCATCAATGGATATCCCGTCCTGGCAACAGAGTTATCAACCAAAACCCTGGATGATTGTTCGAAACCAATGAGCACTCGACGAGTCATTTCCATAATGTCCCAGATTTTAGAAGGCCTGGCGTATGCGCACAAACATCGCCTTGTCCACTGTGATGTAACACCCGGAAACATTTTTCTTTTCCCCGACGGACGAGCCGCCTTAGGCGACTTTGGTATTTCACTCAAGGTGGAAGGTCGAATGACAACCGTAGATGAATTCGGTACGCCTGGATATGTCGCTCCTGAACAGGCGTATGGCAAACCCACATATCGAAGCGACTGTTTTGCTGCGGCACTGATAACTTACGAATACATAACAGCAGTTTTACCTCGCTGGCCTTTTCAGTGGCCGCTGCCGGGAAGCAACCACCTTAGACAAAAAACAACTGCAAAATTTGTAACATTTATCCGGAAATCATTGTCTGTTGACCCTAAAGGCCGTTTCGCAAATGCCTCAGAAATGGCAAATGCCTTTATCGAAGCCGTTCCAAAAAAACTTAAGAATGCAGTCCACGAGAAAACAACCTATAAGCGTCAAAAAAACTGGCGAAAAATAAGAACAGAAAGCTTTATCAGGAAATATAAAAAACTATTTGGCTCTTTTCATAAATGCCGGGATTGCGGAGAACCGATAACAGAGAGTATGCTGATTTGTCCGTGGTGCGGCAGCGAGAAAAACCATTTCGATAGACGCAGCCATTTCAAATATATCTGCCCACGATGTCATAAGGGACTCTCAGAACAATGGCGGTTTTGTCCCTGGTGTTACGGCTACGGGTTCGAGATGCCCCATCCCGACAAACCCAGCCCAATCAGATATCACAGCCGGTGCAAGTATTGCAATGGTAAAATTATGCGTTTTATGCGCTACTGCCCCTGGTGCCGGCGAAAAATAACCAAATCCCGGCAGGTGCGGCCCTTCCCGGAAGTTTGCAGTAAATGCGGCTGGTCGGTAGATACGGAATACTGGAATTATTGTCCCTGGTGTAAACAAAGTTTGATTTAAATTCAATAAGCGAATTTCAATGCCCGAAAACTCCAGCAATAATCCATACTTCAATTGTCCTTTTCGCTGGGCAGCTTTCACTGACAAAGGCAGGTTAAGAGAGCAAAACGAAGATAGTTTCCTTATCGAACCTGAGACAGGAATATTTTTAGTCTCCGACGGAATGGGAGGACATCGCGGGGGCGAGCTGGCATCCAAAATAACCACAGAAGATTTATCGGTGCTCATTGAAACCGAACTGCATCGGCTCAAAACTAATAGCTCGAAAACTATAAAAAGATTACTGAAAAAAACCATCGTAGAACAAAACAAACAACTCTGTATGGAAGGAAAAAGTGAGTCAGGTTATAAAGAAATGGGAGCCACTCTGGCAATAGTATTATTAAGCCAATCAAGGGCCTATTTAGCTAATTTGGGAGACAGCCGAATTTACCGTTTCCGAAATAATAAAATGTTACAGATGAGCAAAGACCACTCGGTTGTATCAGAACTTCTACATAAAGGCCAAATCGACGAGCAAGAGGCACAAAACCACGAGGCCCGGGGACAAATTACGCATTACATCGGTATGGAAGAAAAGGCCAAACCTTATATCCGTTCATTTACACTCAAAAAAAATGACCGGCTGCTTTTGTGCTCGGATGGCCTGACGGATATGCTTGCTGATGAAGAAATCGCTAAAATCCAAAACTATACAGCCGACCCGCAAACTGCCTGTCAAAACCTTGTTAATGCCGCTAATTCAGCCGGTGGTTACGATAATATCACCGCCGTCATAGTCGATTGGCAGGGAAACTGATACAAAAAAGAAAATATAAACTTAACAATTTACTTGCAATATATATCGTTTGGAATTCGCAAGCCGACACATTTTTGATTTTTTCAGCTATTTTAAGGAAAAAAAGTTCAAAAAACGTGAGTAATTCGGCAACCTTGCGCATATTTATTAGTGAAAAGCCGGCAAAAGTAAATGGATACTTAAAAAGTGAACGAAAAGTTTAGATAAAAACAGCTGGTCTGGATTCGCAAAAAGCGATACCAAAATCTGGCAAGGGCTTCTCCATACTCAAATACCTCAACTTTATGCTATGTTCTTGACCCGATGGCCCAACCCGGCACTTGCCGAGGAACTGACACAAAAAACTGTCTTCGATGCGGTTCGTGGACTCAAAAGTTACGACCTCACAAAGGGAAGCCCGGAAGAATGGATTACTGGTATCGCACGAAACAACATACGCCTTGAAATCAGAAAATTCCAAATCGAGGTCAAAAACACCCGCCGGATACCTGTAAAGATAGAGATTCAGCGGAATTTTGACGCTTCATACTGGGACATTCACAAAACAGGACAGTTTGACAAATTCGAAAAGGTTGACCTGGACACCGTCAAGTTCACTTTGACGTTGAAACCACGCTCGGTGAAAAAATTCGAATATACGCTCAGAACCTATCACGGCACCAGAACCGAGGACTGGCAACAGTAAATTTTATCGAATATCAAACAACTATTTTCGTTGATGGTTAACCCCCAATGTTTACATTGGGGGTTGCTCTTATCTTTTATTTTTCGTTACATTTTCCCCTTTACTTCACCACATATCGTTATACAATTACAAAAAGGAATTGTCGGGATTGAGAACAACTTTCCTGCTCAACCATCAACACCCGCCTTCCAGAAAAAAATAAGCTTTTTCTACTGACAGAAAAAATCTGCGAAAAGAAAATGGAAAGCTTTATTCAGTATTGAAGAAGCAACGGGAACTTCTTGGACAGAACGAAAAAGTCTGTTTCCCCGTTTTATACAGACTGTATAATTATTGTTAGGTGTCGGAGAATTAGACGATGAACTTATTGAATGCTCTTGTCCCGTCGCTGTTGGTGATCGTAGGCGGAATCATCACATGGCTCCTCAAGTCCCGGGTTGAGGAACTTAAGGCCGCAGAGGAAAACCTGCGAGAAACACGGACACAGGCCTACTGGGATATTTTGGAGCCCTATATCCTCCTGTTCTCGGATACATCTAAAAAAAACATAGAGGGCGTGCAAAAAACGATTACCTCACTCCAATATAAAAAGACTGCTTTTCAGTTCTGCTTGCTAGGTTCGGACGATGTTGTCCGGGCCTACAATGCGATGCTACAACACGCATACAAAGCAGAGCGGACTATAAACCAAGACTCAAAAGAACTGATGCGACTCTGGGGCACCCTTCTGATCGAAATTCGCAAGAGCCTTGGAAACAAGAAGACAAAACTTAAGGAAGTCGACATGCTCCGTGGGATGATTAAAGACATCGATGACTTCCTATAATGAGAGGATACAGAAATTGGACGAGTCCGCCATAGGCGGATAAATATTGAAGAAACAACGGAAACAATTCGCCCCCTGCGTACGGAATGCATAAAGTGACAGAAAAAATTCGCATAGTGAAGATAGAAAGCTTTCTATAAAGACTTAATCAATGGAATCGAAAGGCTTGGTACAGCAAAGATGAATGTTTTATACAAATATTGTGGTTCAGATGGTATTAAAAAAATATTAAAGAAACTAGAATTGAAATTGCCGTATATTTCACAAGTCAACGACCCACTTGAATGTTTGCCATTTTTTTATTGTCCAAATGACAAAGCTGCAATAGAAGCAAAATGTTTATCTGTATTGAAACGTATAGGAATATCCCTACCTGCAGACTATAAACAAAAACCTGAAAAAGGTGAGCTTCAGAAAACACTTGTAGAAAGTGCGCGAAAACTTCAAATTGATTGGAACCAACGAAAAGGTTGTTTGTTATCTGTTTCAAAAACTGCAAAAAATCCCGTGATGTGGGCCCATTATGCTGAGAAACATAAAGGAGCAGTAATCGGAATCGATTTTAATAGTGTTTTCCCGAATACAAATAAGGTGTGTAGTATTTTAATGGACCCCGTTAAGTATTCTAAGCATCGTCCAAAAATAAATGTTTTGGAAGATTTTACTGCAAAATATTTAAATACATTATTAACGAAATCATCTGAATGGGTGTATGAGCGAGAATTTCGTACGATATTCCTCGTTGATTCTTTAGAGATAATGCAGCAACAAGGGTTGTCGCATCTTAAAGACTTCGAAGGCAAGAAAACTTGGTTTTTGCGGCTGAATCCAGCATCGATAAGAGAAGTTATTTTCGGTTTATACACCAGCGACGATTTAAAGGCAAAGATTAGGGAGTTAATTGAGCGACCAGAATTGCAACACGTAAAATTACTTCAAGCTGAAGAATCGGAAACATATACCCTTAATTTGGAGGAATGTAACTTTTATTGAAAGGATTGGGGGAATTAAGTTGTCCGGCCATATTTATTTCAACTAAATCTGTCTTGAACACAGCCGAAGGTGTCAAAAGCAAAAACCGTGGAGTCAGCTTCGGCTGGCAGCTTCATTAAATTGTCCCAATCGATGCTTGCAAAAACGCTTCTAAACGACTATGATTTTGGGAAAACAGCAGCCCAAATATTTAAAACGGAGAAAACAATGGCTCACAAATTTATCAACGAAATAGCTCCCGGCGAGACAATTAACGACATTTATCTGCTAAACAGCCCGATACTAAGAAGCACAAGCCGAGGCGATTTATATATTGCAATGTATCTCTCTGACCGAACCGGCCAGCTAAACTCCAGAATGTGGCAGGCAACAGAGGATATATACAACTCTCTGGGCAAAACCGGATTTGTCCACATCCAGGGAAAGAGCGAGCTTTACCAAAATAAATTGCAAATCATCGTCAACAACATCGCCATAATCAGCCCGGAAAAAATCAACTCCGAGGACTTTATGCCCCGCACTAAAAAAGATACGGACAGGTTATTTTCCGAGATAAAAGAAATTCTGACAACAATTAAAAATCCTCAGATAAAATCGCTCATAGAAGAGTACCTGAATGACGATGAGTTGATGGTGGGCTTTTGCGCTGCCCCCGCCGCTATGAAAATGCATCACGGCTATCTCGGCGGACTTATCGAGCACACTCATAATATGCTCAAAGCCGCCCAGGCACTGCTGCCCTTATATCCCGGGCTCCAGCAGGATTTGGTTATCGCAGGAATCTTCCTCCACGATTTAGGTAAAACGCAGGAATTAGAATACGATACGGGATTCTCATATTCAAACTCAGGACAGTTGATTGGCCACATCGTCCAGGGAATGATAATGCTGAATCAAAAAGCAAACAATCTTGCATCCAAAAATACCAGAATCGACAAAAATCTTCTCGATACCCTTGGCCATATCATAATATCGCATCACGGCAAATACGAATTCGGCTCGCCTAAACTTCCCGCCACACCGGAGGCCTTTATGGTCTGTTATCTTGATGATTTAGATGCAAAGCTCAACCAGGTAACAAATGCAGTTGAAAACGACCCGGGCGATTCCGACTGGACCGACTGGAAAAATTCCCTGCAAACAAGATTATTTAGAAAACGCATCGAATAAACCCTAAACCGTCTCGCCTCTCGCAACCCGCAGCTCGTTTGATTCAGCTACGGTCAAGGACTATCCCGCAAAACCGCCATATCTTTTCAAATTCTTCCCGCCGAAAAGAAACTTTGCCGTAAACAGGGTCTGCGACATTTACAAATCCATCCTCAACACCAAGGACGGCGACACAATGGTCAGACAATAACGAATCTTTTATTATAACTAAAACATTACCTGCCTCTTGTAATTCTCGAATCGAGTCGAAGTGTCTATACTTACACTTCAGTCCCAGATTCCCATAGTGTTTATTTATCGCTCTGGAAAGACACCCCGGCAGTGTGCCGGTAACGGGAGTGGAATGTGAGAGGACGGCAATCTGACCTTCCTCCGCAGATATACCCAGTCTCCCAAGCGCTGTCACCGCTGCCGCAGGACCGCACGTATAGGGCGTCGTCTGATAGCAGATACCGGAAGCATCCATCCGAGTCTGGATATTCGATAAATCTTTATTAATGAAAGCCGGAACAAGAAAAGGTAAAACACCGAAACAGAAAACAATCAACGTCATCGCAAAGAAAACTGCAATTTTCTCAAAAGTATATTTGAGCCGCGAAAGCGGCGCAGTCAGACCTATCGTAGCAACCAAAGACAATATGACAAACCTGCTCCTGCCGTTGACAATCCAGTAGAAAGGTTGCTGAAAACCTATCTTCGGAAAAAAACGAACCAAAAGCAAAATCCCAATCAGAATAAAGGGCAGAATGTAACCAACGGACCAATAGGGTTTGCGAAAGTTAGAAATCCCCCGTCCGATGTAAACCCCAAAAACCGCTACTAAAACAACCCCCAATGTTTCATACCATGCATCCACTAACACCTGCCTCCAAGCCAGTTTCTTAATACGATTGCATTATATCAGATTAACTTTAGTCACTCAAGAAAATAAAGCCGTCTCGACCGTAACCTCTTAAATGAACACAGGTTACAACCGTAACAAAAAATGCCGCCCTTGATGTCCCGCAAACGCCCCGCCTGAAAAATCAATACCTATATATTGTGTGATTAGCGATTGATATTTCCCCACAAATACTTATAATCAGCATCTGAGCAGCAAAACAAATAACTTAAAAACTAATATGAAAACCGCCGCAAAACAAATATATACGGTCAGCCAGGTCACTTCTTTAATCAAGGAGATTCTCGAAAATAACCTCCCCGGACGGGTTAACATTACAGGCGAGATAACAGACTGGAAACATCACCGCCAGAGCGGACACTGCTACTTCTCGCTCAAAGATGAAACCGCCTTGCTGCCCTGCGTTATGTGGAGCAGCAAATTCAACAAAGTCAAATTCGCACCGGAAAACGGCCTGGCTGTAATAGCTGCCGGCCATATCGATATATACCCTCCTCAAGGCAAATACCAGTTTTACGTTGATTCGATGCAGCCGGCCGGTATCGGCGCATTGCAGTTAGCTTACGAGCAGATGGTAAAACGGCTGCACGCCGAAGGACTCTTCAAGCAAGAACACAAAAAAACCCTGCCCCGCTACCCCGAAAGAATAGCCGTCCTGACAAGCGAATCAGGAGCCGCAATCGGAGACATCGAAAACAGCATCCACAATCGCTGGCCTCCTGTCAAAATATTCCTCTACCCCGTGCCAGTCCAGGGTGAAGGGGCAGCCCAACGAATTGCCGCTGCTATAAAAGATGTAAACAACCGCAACGACATCCTGAAACTCGATTTGCTTATCGTCGGACGTGGCGGCGGCTCCCTCGAAGACCTATGGGCATTCAACGAAGAAGTCCTCGCAAGAGCTATCTTCGATTCGACCATACCTGTCATAAGTGCGGTAGGCCACGAAATTGATACCACAATCGCCGACTGGGTCGCCGACGCCCGCGCCTCTACTCCTACCAAAGCTGGCGTTACCGCCGTCCCGGATATAAAAGATATCTCCCAACAGCTCGCTGCCATACAAACCAGGTTGCACCGCAAGGTCTCAGACATATTCGTTCTCGCTTTGCAAAAATTGGAAACCATCCTTGCAAGCTCTGTATTCAAAAACCCATTGCTTTTTGTCAATAACGCAGCCCAGCAGCTTGATGAAATCAGTTCCCAGCTAACAGAATCTTTATCCCGGATGCTTACAGAGATAAAGCAGCAGCTCGCACAGGCCTACGAAAAGATTGCTGCCCTTGAGCCGCATCGGCTTCTAAGCGCAAATACCGTTGCTTTGAACAATCTGCTGAACCGAAGCGCCTCTGCAATCACAGCCGTTATTAATAAAAGAAGAATTGACCTTACCGCTTATGAAAATCGACTGGCCGGCTTAAATCCCAAATCAGTTCTCAATCGCGGCTATTCAATTACCACAGACAAGCGAACAGGCCGACTCATCCGCAAACCCGACCAAATCCAAATCGGCTCTCTCCTAATAACCGAACTCGCAAAGAAAAAATCCATCGAAAGCAAAGTTACAAAAAAGTAAAAAAATACTTCCCGACTTATCGGGATTCCACATTTTTACACTTTGCATTTTTAATCCGAAGAATTATTGCGCAAATTCATATTTAACATTAATTGCACGTGCGCCTTTCATAGAAAAAGCTATGTTAAATCGCATACGAGTACCCACTGTCAATAGTGTCCAATCATCTACCTCAAAGTTGTCAGGGTTAACATATATCCAATCGCCTACACCATCCCTTAAAACAAAACAATACGTAGCCTCCATTTTAGCAATTGAACCAGCAAATTCTTGAGCTAAAGGGTATTGAGCTTTATTGCGGAATTCAGACGGCAAACGTGAAGCTCCAAGCTTTTTGAATAAAGCTTTGCTCTGTGGGTATTCTTTATTAATAAACAATTGACGTGCATGTAATAGTTGAGCGTCATAGTTAGAATCTCCAGGACTATAAGACCGGCGAAAATGATATTCTAATGTCTCATTTGAAACTGTACCTATTTCTAATAATAATTTCCCGTAGGCATAATGTAACTTTCGATTGAAACCGCTTTCCTCAAGCGCACGCTTTAAAGTTACCTCTGCATCTTGAATGCAATTTCTCTTTTTGCAATCAGCTAATCTCATAGCAACGTAAGCATTACGTGGATTAGCATCAAAAGATTTCTGCAATGACTCTATCGCACGGTCGGATTCCATGATGAGAGATGCAAATTTTGACTCTAAACTCAAGAGAACTGAGTCCATTGGGAATTTTTGAAGACCTTGACTCAATTCTTTTTCAATATCTTTGGTATATTTTTCTATCACAGACTCAGAAGCAGGTGATTCCAATTTGTTTTTCAATACCTCTTTGAGTTTTAATAGGCTTATTTTGACCAAAGTGGAAATGGCAAATGTGTTATTAGTAAGTTTTTTCAACGATAAACAAATCTTCGTGGCTTGGTCAAGTGATTTGTTTTTCTCGAGTTCAGTGCGTGCTGTTTCTGCACACTTCAGGTAGCATTCGGCGATACTGTGCAACACTGTTTGGTTGTTCGGAGACAGTTCCAAGGCATTGTTTAATAATTCCCCAGCTTTACGTAAATTACCATTCGGACGATTCATTTCATAAATACTCATTTGATGAAGAAGATATTGATTCCTGCCCGCGTTCTCTTCTGCCAATTTATATATTTTTTCCACCATCGAATGATCAGGGAAAATTTCCAGCAAAGCTCTTCCTATAATCATATGAGTAAAGGCCAACCTATCTGTTTCATAGGAAAGATTTAATTGATGAAGACACTTTAAATACTCGTTATACTTTTCTTCTGGTTTACGAAGAATGTCTTCAAAAATCATTTCTGCTATATGGGCATGTCTCGTTCGATATAAATAATCACCAATTATAGGGTTGTACACTGATTCAATGATACGCTCTAAAGGCATAAAGAATTTTTTGCTGAATTCCTCAAATGTGACCCCATGAATTCTTGAGATTAAACCGGCCCGAACTGGAACATCAAATCTATTTAAAACACATATAGTAAGGTAAATGCTTTGTGCTTGAGCTGACTTTATATTGTTATATTCATCTGTTATGATCTCTTCAAAAGATTTCCCAAAGGTCGCTTCATGCAACGCAACTAACAATTGACGCCCCGCATGCTCTACAAAAGCTTTACGTCTATCTTCCATCTTAAGCTTCGAAAGTGTCCCTAGCGCATTATGTTTTTCTAAGAGCACCAAAAGACTACTTATGTCTTTGTGTGACAAATATTTTAGTTCATATTCATCTGTCACGTATGATGAAAGATTTTCGCAGGTCATATTCCATTCGTTGATTCTTGCAGAAGTAACTACTGTCAAATATTTTCCGTGCTCGCCTATTGCGTTTGTTAGTGATTCTAATTCGCGAATTCTATTTGGAGCATCTTCAACAAAGAGATAAATTCGTTCCTCGCAGTATACAATAAGCTGTTGAAGGGCAACTGTATTTATTACCCCATATGATGGGTTGAGATACAAGCATAGCTTATCGTAATCATGGGTGGCATCCCATGCAATTCGATGAAGAAGTGTTGATTTGCCTGCGCCAGCATGTCCCTTAACAACGATAAATTGCAAGTTATCCATGACAGTATTATCATCAAGAAAGTGGTCAGAAAGAATTGTATCCACTAACCCTCGGCGAACATCCAAGTTTTGTTCAATAGCAGACCAGCCCGGATTTATGCCCTTGTAAAAATCTTTTGGATTAACCTGCTTGGTAACTTTTACCGCTTTTACATAGTCAACGTCAGTATTCAAAAATTGAGTTAAATTATCATTAAGCACAACATCTTTTTTGATAAATCTTTCTGTAATAGCTATATTCCCAGTAGGTACTGTTTTCTTCAGAACGCGAAATGGACTTGTCAACTTGGAATCTGCGATAGTCAAGAACTCTTCAAATGTTCCAGAAATCATAGTTATATGTTTCTTTTCCCACATCCTTGCTTCAATCGGATCAACATCTGGAGTAACCATATAATAACGAGGTCTTAACATGCCCTGTTGTTTGCTTACATTTGTGATTATTGACTTGAAGTTTGGATCTTGTAAATTATACCCTACAAATACAATGGAACGTTCACACGCCCACTCAATAAACATGCCAAAAACACGTTTTCTGCCTTTTTCATACTCAGTAAATTGGTCAGGCGTCAGTATGAGAGGGCATTCTTCATTTGCTATTCTTGTTATACAACCATGTAATTTTAAATAAGCTAAAGAATTGGGACATCGCAGTTTTTTGTCAATCATGTCTGTATTATCAATGAAAGGAACTACGACTTGTTGTCCGTCAGACCTGTTACGATAAGCTTTTTCTACAAGTAAATCATAGTTTGTTGTAGCAAGCCCCCGCCAATTGAAAGTAGGTAAAAGGTTATGAGATTTTGATGGCTCTAAAGGCTCAAAAATATCACAAATATGCCTTTGAACAGCATATAAATTCGTTTCATTAATAGCATATTCACTGATCTGACTAAGCGGATATGTCTTGAATTTACCGCCAAGAAATTTGTTGGCTAATATCTCGCCCAATTTTTTAGATGAAGGAGCTGTATTCCCTTTGGAATTTTTGGCCTCCATTGAAGCTCCAGCACCAAGCATAAGCACAACATTGCCTTCTCTAATCTCAGATAACAAAAATGATGGAATTTCCATTGCAACTTCCCTCAATTTCTAAAATAATCCTATTTCCGACAAAATCTCCGTGACCTCTGTGTCCTCTGTGGCACCAAAAAATCCACGAATAAATTAGAACATCCTCAACTTTTCATATTCCGTCAGATTCAAAAATACATCCCGACTTTTCGGGATTCCACAATTTTGCATTTTTCATTTTAATATTTGATTTTGTTGTCCGCTCTCTAACCTCTGAACTACTGGCTACTGACTAATTCTTGAAATTTCCGCTTCCCATAGGTGTAATTTATAATTATACTATCCTCCAAAATATCCGCAACCCCAAAACCCCCCAAAATCCAAAAAATCTGTTTACCCCGTTAGAAATGTGCCTTCGATTTTCTAATGGGGCGTAATCCGTTGTTAAATTTCAATCATTTTTTCATATAGCTGGAAGCAAAAACCAAATTTTTTTACAAATTTTTATCTCCTTATCACACAATCACTTGCGTTTTTTTGAACCGCAAAAAACCCATCTTTTTCGTCCCAAATGCGCAAGTCCCCCCTAACATAGAGGGCGTGTTTTCCCACCGCCCAAAAACGATTAACGAACCACGAGACACGAATCAAGAGGTACTTAAAATGACCACCGAACATCAAAACTTCTCGTTTAGCCCACGCCGGAGCGAAGCAAAGGTCAGCCGAAGGCTGATTTACCTTCTCTACTCACTGCTGGTTCTCACCAGCCGCTTTACACTTGTAGAGAGAGCTCTACAAATCCACCTTTTTATGCAAAACAAACCCAATTTCCAAAAAGCTGCAACGAACATAACTCCTGTCCTAATAAAATCTTATGCCAACATTCCCCTTCGCAGACGCTTCAAAAACAAAGCCAATTCAAACCCAATCGAACCCAATCGCCAAAACCCAAAAATGAGCTTAACCTTTTATTACACAATGGATTACGAAAAAAAACAGCGATTTTACACAGCCAAAAACAAAGCCGATTTCAGAAATGAATATAACCTTTTATTAGACAAGGGCTTACGAGAATTTATGTATATAACCGCTTCAAAAACAAACCCAAAACGAACCCAATCGAACCCAATTTCAAACTCAGCCCTCCCCGCCCCGAAAAATACCTTCCGGCATTGTAATTCACGAACTTTTGTTTATAATGAAAGGATTATTGTCGTCTGGCAGATTAAAAAAAATGAAAAATTATGGAAATTTAAGAATATGAGCAAAAAACAAAATAACACTCTCGGCAAACTGAATTTCGAGCAGTCAATCAAAGAGCTTACCAGTATTGTAGGAAAAATCGAGCAGGGACAAATCCCCCTTCAGGACAGTCTCGAGCAGTATGAAAAAGGAATGGCTCTGATTAAACACTGCAGGGGAATCCTTCAGAAGACCGAAGAGCGAATCGAAAAAATTTCAGGGCAAAAACAATAATCCTGAATATCGTCTCTGTATAAGCTCAAGCAGCTATGGACATACAAAATACTAAATACGATATACGAATCAGCGAGCGTGGCGGAACTGGCAGACGCGCAAGGTTTAGGTCCTTGTGTCCGATACGGACGTGGAGGTTCGACTCCTCTCGCTCGCATTGCGGAAATGATTATTCAGTTGAATCTTCTTTGTCAAGAATTACGCATCCTTGCATCTTCTTGTCACCAGGCCGATATGGTTGACGAAAATAATAAAATTAAAGGTCTGGGAAGATTGTTGGGAATTGATGCTGTCGCAACTATGCTCGGTGCACTCCTGGGAACATCTACAACCACCGCTTATATCGAATCTGCAGCAGGCATGAGCATACACGGCTGTGGTTTCTTTTGCTGTGACAACTTTCGCCTTGGCAGCTTCGGCACCGGAAAACCCGATTAAAACTATCGCCGCAACCAAAACCAAAATAGTAAGTAGCTTTGCTGTTTTCATTTTCTTTTTCCTCCAAGAATTGGTTAACTGACATTTCCCATTTAAAAAGTTTTAAAATATAATTCCTACGTACGACATCAATGAACTTACAAAAATTACCTTAAACTGTCAAGAATTTACTCTTTCAAAGCCGCTTTTTGTCTGCAATTTCCCCCCGCCTCATGGACAAAATTTATATCTAAACCCGGATTTCCCAGATGAACCCCGTAAGGCCAACGGCCTCTTACGGGGTGAAGTTGTGCAAACCAAATAAAATTTGTTAGAATAGAGCTTTTCCATTAAGGCGGTTTACTTTATGACAATAAAGGTTTATTTACCGCGAAGTGCACGAAGGGCACGAAAAGATACTGAATTCCTTGATTTAACTTCGCGTTCTTCGTGGTGAGTTGATTCCCTTCGTCAAAAAACAGGCAGATTTTGCTTATTTTAATGGTTTTTATATGTTATTATGGGACAGAAGTTGAGATGTTTCTGTTTTACGCAAAACTGGCAGGCCTTGAGTTAGCACGATGTAGCGGTGCCCTTTTTCGTGGGACGAGAAATATTAACGTTTTTTAGATGAGATAGACATGAACAGGCAATCAATTCTTGTGTTGACGGGAGGGACTGTGGGATCCTACTTCTGAATGATATTTCTCCTGATCTGCGCGCTTCTTGCTGGATGTACAGGAAGTCCTTATTCCGTATTGATGATGTCTCGAGAACAGCGAATGCAGGAATCTGACAAGGTCTCTGTGGCTTCTTCAACTGAAATTGAAGTACTATCTGAACAGATTAAGCAGTTGGTGAAAGGATTAGAATATTCTGATAAGGTGGCCGAAGATTTTGCACCGATGGTGATTATCTGGAAGGATGAGCAAGGAGGGGCCGCTCTTGTTGCTTGGAAGCAAAAACTTAATCAAGCAAGGCAAGATTACAAACAAGGCAAGGTTTCCAAAGGCCAACTTGCCAAGATAGAGGAGAACATAGTAAGGCAGCTCAGCCAGAGGATACAGGAAGAGATTGGTGCCGATGTTAGTGAAAAATTATTTGATTTGGGCGATGTCATCAAACACAGACAAGCCCAATGCGTTGGCTTCTCGCAGTTATTCTATGTGTTGGGTAACTCTGTTGGTCTTTCAGTTAAGACTATAAATGTGGCAGAACTAATGGTTCCCGGCCCATTACCAGCAGGATATGGACATATGGCCTGTACAATTGGTTTACCTGATAGCAAGGTAATAATGATAGACCTATATTATGTATTTCCTAAGTTGCTAATAAGTACACCATTTATAATTGAGAAAGAATTTACAAAAGTTGGCAATTATTGGGAACTGAAAGATAAAGAAAATCCTTTAGGGATTCATCGAAGAATCCAGATACTAGATAAAAAGGGACTTATTGCTGCCATCTATACCGAGCGGGGGACTGCTTATGCCAACCAGGGACAATTCACTAAAGCTATCTCTGACTACAACAGAGCCATAGAGCTCAATCCAAAATATGCTGAGGCATATACCAACCGAGGACTTGCCCACAGAATGTTAGGCCAATTGACCAAAGCTATCTCTGACTATAACAAAGCCATCCAGCTCAATCCAAAATATGCGGAGGCATATAGCAACCGAGGAGTTGCCTACGATAAATTAGGCCAGCTTACCAAGGCTATCTCTGAGTTTAATAAAGCGATCAAACTCAATCCCAAACTTGCCGAGGCATATAGCAACCGAGGACTTGCCTACTTTAATTTAGGGCAATTCACCAAAGCAATTTCCGACTATACCAAAGCCATCAAACTTAATCCAAAATATGTTGCAGCATATAGCAACCGAGGAAATGCCTACGGCACGTTGGGCCAATTTACTAAAGCTATCTCTGACTACACCAAAGCCATTGAAGTCAATCCAAAATATGCTAAGGCATATGGTGGTAGAGGACTAAGTTATGCCTTCTTAGGAAAATCTGAACGGGCCAAGAAAGATTTGCTTAAAGCGGTTGAATTAGATCCTGCCTCAAAGCCACACGTTAAGGCAATATCTGATGATTTCAAACTAAATCTCAAGCTCGACTCATATTAGACCAAAAATACACCCGGGGATTGAAGAAATGGACGATAAAAACTAGATAAAACTAGGAACAGCCAACCTATTAATAATGGCTGTGCTCAGTATGGAGGTTATTTATGGACAAAGAGTTTTTAAAGTGGCTTTCAGAGTACCTGGAAGCTGATGAAAAAGAGACAAAAGAACTATTAGATAATGAAATGGTCAGATATTTTCTGATTGTTTGGTCCATTTACGAAGCTAAATGTTTTAAAGGTTTTGTAAAAGTGGATAAGTTTAATGAGTTCGCAAAAAGAATTGCAGAGAGAATAGATGCTAACAGAATTAACGATAGTGCAGAATATTTTCACAAACGTTATCAAGATAAGAAAAAGTACCAGAACCTCATGCACGGTAAAAATCAAAACTCTAGTTTTGATAAAATTCTCAAAAAAGCATATACAAATCTGACGGTTGAAGAGAAAATTTTTCTTCTAACATTTGTTACATACCGTTATCGCAACAATATCTTCCATGGCAGCAAAGGTATATCATTTTGGTTAAAATATGACGAACAAATTAAAAAATGCATTTATGTATTACAGGAGTTTATAAATGCATCTTCGATTTAGTTAAGAGAATTAAAGGTGTCCACCTGCCCCGCACTTACAGGGTTAGTGCGGGATTTGAAATCTTTCATTTTCCTTATTTGGTAAACCTCTTCATAAAATCCCATGCCAGGCGGGCTGTGTCGATATCAGTCCCCCTGCCCTTATACAGAATATGACTTCCTCCGTCAATAGTAACAAGGGAAACTTCAGTGCCGTTTTCACAGTTCTGGTATGTCCAGGCGTGGCTGTCGCCGGAACTCCATGTTACTGTGTAATCTCCCGTGCAGTTGTTCATCGTCTTCCACGTATTGAAGTTTTCCAATGCACCAGGAGTATCGCCCGGCTCATATAAATCATCATTAGTACCAAGAATCGTCATTACTGAAACAGGGGTATATCCGGGGTCTTCAGGGGTAAGCAAATACAGAGACATACATGCGGCAGCGGCGATTATGTCACTGGCCTCGTTTGCCAGCCGCTGGGCCATCGAACAGCCGTTTGATAGGCCTGTTACATAAATTCTGCCGGGGTCAATATCGTATTGGGCGGACACCTTCGTAACCATCTTTCTGATAAAACCGACATCATTGATCTCATCCCTATTAGCCGGCGGACAGCATGCTTTACCGCTGTTCCATGAATTAGCCAACCCGTATGGCCAGACAACGATAAATCCCTCCGAATTGGCCAGTGACTCAAACCCGGAAATAGCTCGCTGATGGGATGGATTTTCCGAATGGCCATGCAAATCAATCACAAGGGGAACGCTGCCTTTTAAATCCTGGGGGACATAAATATCCCAGCACCGGTAAAAGCCGTCGTGCAGGACACAGTCATCCCCATAGGCGCTGGTATAGCTGTCATAGGAAGTAAGCTTTGAGGGTTCTCCGATGATATGCCAGGTTTTTTTGTCTTCCTTTTTGAGAGTGAATGCCATCCCCTCTTCGCCATTATCACCAATAATAGAGAATTCAGCGGTGTCATCGGTTATTGTCAGCTGGGCTGTCTCAAGATTGATATCGATGTTCTCCAGCATACCCGAGTCGATAGCTTCTCCCAAGCCTTTGCGCATTTCTTCTTTGTCTTTTGCTTCTATAGAGGAAAATTTCTCCGAGTAGTTTGCCATAATAGCATCGATATCCTGGGCGATAATGGCTTTTTTCCAGTTGTTCATTGTAGTTTTGATAAGCTGCCGGTCTGTTGGTGCGGACTGGCAGCCGCAGATGAGGGTACAGAGCAGAAGGGCAATGGTTAAGTTGAGGCAGGTGTTTTTTTTCATCTGTATCTCCTTTTAAAAGCGTCGCATGCGATTATTCGACAGGCTCTATGACAAAATCGGTATTAGCCTGCGACTGGTATTTTACCCATATAATTAAATCGGCTCCGTCCATTCTGTCTCGATGCCCGAGGCGAAAGTCTTTGCCGCATGGTATCTTACTGTCATTGACGGTTATCGATGCACCGCTATAGCCCCAGTCTTTGATAATAAAAGCTGCATTTACAATCGGCGATTCGCTGCTCGCTTTCAACTGGAATTCGACCATATCCGGCTGTGCCTTTTCTTTGCAGCTCATAATATAAGCTCGCTGTGGCTTATCGTAGCCCCGGCTGGTAACGTTTCCGCTTTTCAGTTTTAGTTCCGGAGCTTTCAGCCATGACCTTGCTATGGGTACAAGCTCTCCGGCGCTCTTGTCGGTCATCCCCGTCATCATCAGCCAGGTGCGTTTTTTCGAGTTTTTCACATAAGGCTTCCACTGGATATGGGTAAGGTTGCTGTGCGAGACCTTGTTGAAATTGGTTGCCTTCCGGGCATCCGACCAGTCCTGCGAGACCGGCCAGGCGTCCCAGGCATCGGATAAAAACTCTTCACTGGCATTATTAACTCCCTGTAAAGCCAGTACAACAAGCATTATTGAAATGCCAAACAAGAACAATTTTTTCGTTTTCATTTTATTATACTTTCTATATTTTAGCCGCCAAAGCTATATTTAACCAGTACATAATTTAGGCACGACTGTCTTCTCAACCAAAAGTACAACAGGAGTATTTATAAACCACCTTTTTTATACAGTTTTCATAATTTTACATTAACTATTCTCATTGAGTAAAATGCTTTTCAATTATCCAGCTTTGCTACCAATCATCAAATAGTTTAATCATAGTGTTAACCTCCTTTCTATATAGGCGTAGCGGTTAGTAAGATATTGATGGTAAAAATTGGCCGATTTTCGAAAATTTGGTAAAAAGCTGGTGTTTTTGGGTGAAAACTGGGATATCAACGGAGAAAAATGAGATTTAACAGGTTGTTTGTCTTCGTTTTTCATAATATGGCCTTAAATAATTTTCCTTGAGCTTTTGTTGTATGCAACGATGGAGGATGAGGGGATGTTGAGATGAAAATTTAGAAAAGTTTTGGATTCTTTTTGCAATTCGGATAACTTCAGTAATAATAGGCGGTTAGGTTAACCAATGGTATAGCGAAAGGCAAAATAAAATCCTCCGAAGGCGGGCGCAAGCGAAGGTGAAAATGATGAGATTGCCGCATCGCTTCGCTCCTCCTAAGAAAATAAACTGCTTTTGCATTGTAACGTTTGAGATTGCCACAATCGCCTTCGGCTCCTTCGCAATGATATTGTTGGCTATTTTCTTTTGCATACCTCCTGAGAATCCGGTGAGGTGCTCGCAATGACCGGGGGGTATCGAATGTAGAGGTTGATTACGTTCACAGGCCAAGTCCATTCGACTTTGTTCGTCTTTGGTGAACTCCGCTCAGGATGACGGTGGTTGTGACCGGCGATACCCGCTTTTGCGACCCCGAGCAGATACATTTGAGTGCAGGTCCCGGACAATGTTGGGTGCGGGGTGAAAACGCAGGGTGGAGGGTTGGGAATTTTGTTTTACTTTTTTCAGAACGGAGATTAGAGTTGCAGGGGTGTTTGATTCGGGAATTTTTCAAGGTGAGTTCGAATGCGGCGAGTTACAATAAATTTTCTGATAGATGCGGTCAGTTTTGCGGTTTTGATATTTCTGGCTTTGACGGGCTTTATCCTGAAAGCTGTATTACCCCCTGGGACCGGCGGGATTGGCCGTGAGATAACTGGCGGTCGTGGCAGGGAAGAAGCAAAGGAGCTTTTGTCGCTCGGTCGTCACGACTGGGGTGACATACATTTTTACCTTGCGACTGCCTTTTTGGTTTTAATGGTTGTTCATATTGTTATGCACTGGGGCTGGATAAAGGGGATGTTAATTCGTAAAAAACCGCCCTTCCGGCGGTGAGGCAGTGCTGCGGGCTGACTTTTGGGGATTGGATAAAGATAAGGAGAAATTGATAGATTTAGCCAAAGCGGGGGCGTGATTGTGACGATATGAGGGGAGTTTTCAAGGTGATGAGCGAGGTAAGTTATGTTGCGCAAAACAATCAGAGGCAAATTAAAGATTAGGCCGAAGCTTTTGAATATTAAATGGTATCCGAACAGCAATAGCTGTGTTAATACGAACGGACATCATGTCAGTGTGCGACAGATGCCGCCTTTGATGGTCAGGAAGGCGGAATGGCGCAGCTAAGATAGATTCGGTTCGATGGTGTCTCGATTTGGGGACGTCGGCAGTTTTTGTCCGATAAGTCTGAAAAACATATAAAATTTATTTATACAGGAGAAGGAAATTGTTAATACCAACGCTTAAAGGGATAAAGGAAGTAACGGATAAGGTGGGCGAGGTCTGCACGATAAAACAAAGCTATACGGTGACGGCGGCAGCGGAGAAGATGAAGGAACACAAAATAGGGAGTCTGGTGGTTCTGGATAACGACGGGGGACTTGCTGGAATACTTACCGAGCGTGATATGCTGAACAAGGTATTAGCGAGCGGCAATCGTCCGTCCGAGCTTCTGGTTCGTGAGGTTATGACAACGAATACGATATACTGCGACTTTGATGCGAAGATATCCGAGGCGGAGGAGCTAATGTATAAGAATAATATACGTCACCTTCCGGTGGTAAAAGACGGCAAACCGATAAGTATGATATCAAGTCGAGATGTGATAGCATACTGGCTTCGTCATAATGAAGCGATGCGAGACGCAGCGGAGCAGCTTACGATGATATCGACGCATTTGAAGAGTCTTAATTTTGATGATGTGGTTGATTTGGCGGTGAACGAGATTCCGAAGGATTTTAAGGCGGAGCAGACGGTTTTTTGTTTGAATTCAACAAAGACGGGGTCATCAACGTTATATCGAAATGGATGTCCCCTTTCCGAGGGTGAGTTACTGGATGAGAAGCGATTTGATAAGTTATCTGACACTCCGGAGATATTTAAAGACTGCGGTCAGACGTGCAAGGAGGCGGGTTGCAGCGGGCCGAGACTTGTTATACCTCTTGAGATTCGCAATCAATGTTCAACCGATGACGATAAACAAGTCAGTGACAAGGGTTATCTTTGTATGTGCGGTTTTGGCCAGCGGTTTTTAGAGAAGAGTGAGCTTTATCTTTATAAGGCGTCGCTCGTCCAGGAAGTTTTAAATATAAATTTAACGAATGCGAAATTGTATCAGAATTATCAGCAGGCACGACGTGACAGTGAGATAGACCCATTGACAGGGGTTGGGACGCGTCGGGTATTGAAAAAGGCGCTTGAGGCGGAGTGTGAGAGGTCGAGCCGGTATAACCGTTCTTTCTGTCTTGGGATTATCGATGTCGATAATTTCAAGAGGATAAACGACAGCATAGGTCACCCAGCGGGAGATGCGACGCTGCGTCAGATAGCATATTTGATGCGTGAGAATATACGTAAGACGGATGTAATAATAACGCGTTACGGAGGCGACGAGTTTGTGCTGCTGATGCCGGAGACGAAGCTTGACGGGGGTAAGATATTGATGGAGCGTCTTCGCAAGTGCGTCAAGAGCATTTCGATACACGGGCTAAAGTCACTGAGCATAAGCTGTGGGCTGGCGGAATGGGATAATGAAGTTGATGACAGCCCGAAGAGTATTCTGAATCGAGCAGATTCTGCATTATACGCAGCGAAAGAGAAAGGCAAAGACCGGGTATCGTGTAACAGACCGATGATTCATACGGTATAAGAGTTTCATATCGTGAGCGTTTGCTTTTTCAAGCATATTCTTATCCATTATATATTTTTAGGTTCATCATTTCAAAGATATATCGGCGAAGAGGTTTTATCGTTTTGGGGAGGCGTTCATTTTGCGAGCGGATATTATTTTCTCAGTGCGGGGATATCAGGCTCGATGTGAACAATTATATTAACAGGTCTTGGGATTTTCGTTTGTATATCATTTTCGAGTTTTTCAGAGATTTGGTGCGCTTCGGTGACATTTAGTTTCGGGTCAACGAGGATGTGTAAATCGAGGAAGATTTGTCTTCCTACTTTTCTTGTTCTTAGTTTGTGCCACTGTTTTACAGCGAGGTTTTGGTCTATAATATTTTTGATTTGCCGGGTGGTGCTTTGGTCTATGGCACTTTCGGCTAATTCGCTAATACCGTTTGAGATAATTTTAGCGGCGACGTAAATAACCATCACACCGACGGCTATGGCGGCGAATTGGTCACCGTATCTGAAACCGGCAAAAAGAGTTATGCATCCGACGAGGACGGCTACGGAACTTGCGGCATCAGAGCGATGGTGCCAGGCATTAGCGTATAAAGACGGGCTGTGTGATTTTATGGCGGCTTTTTTGGTAATTCTGTAGAGTGCTTCTTTTACAACGATTGAGATAAGCGCAGCTATGACGACGGAGATGCATGGTTTTGTGACATTTTTTTTTGTGATATCGATAACGGCATAGTAAATCATAGCGACTCCGACGAGTGCTAAGACAAGAGCGATGAAAATTGCAGAGAAGGTTTCAATTTTTCCGTGCCCGTATTGGTGAGAATCATCAGGTTTCTTTGAGCCGAAGTAACAGCCGATAGCCGCAGCGAAGTCGGTAGTAAGGTCTGAGAGTGAGTGTATGCCGTCTGCGACAAGAGCGATTGAGCCGGCAAGCAGGCCTATTATGATTTTGAGGATGAATAATACGGTGTCAATGATGATAGCGAGAAATGTTACGGATTTTACAAGTTTTTCAACGGTCTTGATTTTTTGGTTATTCATTTTAGATTATTGTAAATTTTCTCTTATATCCGAGACTTTCCGGAGATATTTTTTTGCGGTATTTTTGTCCTTTGCCTCAACGATGATCCTGATGACCGGCTCAGTGTTGCTTGCTCTGATGTGCAGCCAGGCGTCCTTGAAATCGAAGCGGCAACCATCGGTATCATTTAATTTTGCATCTGCAAAAGTTTTTTTAGCGGCGTTCAGGATTATTTTAGTGGTTGAATAGTCAGTTTTGAATTTAATTTTCTCCATATAATATTCAGGTATCCGGGCGGTGAGTTGTGATATGGATTTATTGGAATCAGCAGCCAGCTGGAGGATAAGCGAGATGGCGACGAGACTGTCCCTTATTGGTGCGACTCTTAAATCGATGACGCCGCCGTTTCCTTCGCCGCCGATGACGCAATCATTTTCGAGCATAGCTTTTACCACATTTGCTTCGCCTACCGGTGTTCGGAAAACCTTAACACCGGCGGGCTTTGCGACATCGTCAATCATTCTGGAGGTAGAGAGGTTAGCAGCGACGCGGCCCGGGTTTTTGTTCAAGACGCATTTCGCAGCCAAAGGCAGGGTGTATTCCTCTCCGATGTAATTTCCGTTTTCATCAACGACAGCGAGTCTGTCAGCATCGGGGTCCTGGGCGAAACCGATGTCGGCATTTTCCTTCTTAACTTTTCGAGACAGCTCGGTCAGGTTTTGTTTAACCGGTTCCGGTGTATGAGCGAAAATTCCCGTTGGTTTAACGTTTAGAGGCAGTATTCGGCATCCAAGCTCGTTGAGCAGGACTTGAGTAACCGGCCCGCCTGCTCCGTTTACGCTATCGAGAACGACTTTGAATTTTTTTTCTGCGATTTTGTTTTTATCGATAATTTTCAAGACTTTTTGGATGTGTATTTTTGCGGTGTCGGTATTTTCTGAGATTTTGCCGTAATTGTTTTTTTCAACGTTTGCGAAGGATTTATTTTTGAACAGTTTTTTTATAGTTTCCGCTTTTTTAGGCGGTGGCGCCATACCATTTTCGAGGAGGAGTTTTATACCATTATACTCAGCGGGGTTATGTGAAGCGGTAACGACAATACCTCCGGCACAGGATAGATGAGCTGTCATAATGCCGACGCCCGGCGTGGTGGTCAGACCCAGTTTAATAACGTTAATTCCGGTGGAGATAAGTCCGTCAGCAAGCGCATCAACAAATTTTTCCCCGCTCGGCCTGGAGTCTTGCCCGATACACACGGATAAAGTTTTGTTTTTATCAGCTTTTTGCCGGTTTAGAAAGCAGCCGAAAGCCCGGGCGTAATCTTCAGCTATATCAGCAGTAAGATTTTCGTCAACAATTCCTCTTAAACCGCTTACGCTAATTATCAGTTCTTCAGGCATAGTGTTATATTTTTCGAGTTCTCTCCAATACGTTTTTAAGTTTCCTGTTTACAGTTTTTACCTGTCCCTTTTCCAGGGCGAGGATTTCCTGCAGAGCTTCGCCGATGTAAGGCATATAAGTTTCGATATAATCTCTTCTTTTCAATTCTTTCTGGATGCGTTTTTGTTTTCTGAGGTATCTTCCGAGCTTTCTTCCACATTCCTGGACGGCGAGGTGGACTTCTTTTATGATTTCGGGGTAGTGAGCAATTGCTTCTTTACTTTCGGAAGTAAACGGGACCCAGACGGAGCCGATATGCACCATAAGGACGACCTGGCCTGTAGGTAAAGCCCCCCTGCCCTGGCTGAGGTTGTAATTTCTCCAGTTCGTTTCGAGAACAGCTTTGTAAATGGCGCAGGCGGATTGCTGATAGAGGAGCGGGACCCTGTTTGCGATTCTGATAAGCTGAATAAGCGGCTCCTTGTCCGAATCATTTTTCTTATCGTTTTTGAATCCATAAGCGATGGCGGCTTCGACGAGGAAGGGGTTTCCGCGATAGACTGAGGGCGACCTGGAGGAGCTGGCGTAAAATTCAGCATCGATAACTCTTTTTAGTCCCTGAAGTAATTTATCCGCCCCGATGGGTCCGATACAATCGGTGGACGGCGCCATAATTTTAGTTTGATTTAGCACCCTGTGAATAGCTTCGGCTTTTTTTAAACTCAAGCTTGCGAGCCGTGCTCTTTTTCTGAGATTAGCTTTTTCGCAGATTTGTTTTGCGACTCTCTGGCTTACTCTCGAGAATTCGTTTTGCAGGAAAGCGCTGACATATTTATACTTGCTGTTTTGCGCCATTTTGAACATCAGGCCAAGCTCGACGCCGTAAGGATGGGGTTTAATTTCTCTTGGTGCGAACGGCAGTTCTTTTGTTTGTCTTTTATACTCGTGAGCACTTCCGTCCGGTGATTGGTAGAGGATGGAGGCGTGTGGGTTTGCCATAACAGTTTGAGCGATGTATTCATCAACAGAGCGTTTACCTTTTTTGTATTTTCCTTCAAGCGTTATAGTGACAGAGGTTCCGGTGGGCAGGTCGAAATCACATTCTTCATCGACGATAATTTGCGGTCTATTATTTACGGTGTCAATCTGGACGTGGTAGTGATGTGCTTTTTTGTTCGGATTAATTCTTGATATGATTTGCACGGGTCTTCCGGTGGTCAGCAACCCGTACATACCTGCAGCGGAGATACCGATGCCCTGCTGTCCCCTGCTCATTTTGAGTGTGTGGAATTTACTTCCATAGAGCAATCGTGCGAAAATATTCGGGATTTGTTCTTTTACGATACCAGGCCCGTTGTCTTTTACGGTTAAGACGAACCGGTCGTTATCGATTTGTTTTATCCGAATGAATAAACAGGGCAGGATTTGTCCTTCTTCGCAGGCATCGAGGGCGTTATCGACAGCTTCTTTAACGGCGGTAAGCAGTGCTTTCCCTGGGTTGTCGAATCCGAGCAGGTGTCTGTTTTTAGCAAAGAATTCGCTGATGCTGATGCTTCTCTGCTTAGCGGCCATAGATTCGGCGGTAGCCGGTGCGTTGGGAGCTTGATTTTTCTTTGATGTTTTTTTTCTTTTAGCTTTTGCTTTAGTTTTAGTCTTTTTTTTGCGTTTTTTTTTCTTTGCCGGTTTTGAAGATTTTTTTCTCAGCTTTCTTTTTTTTTGTTTTGTTGTTTTTTTGTTTTTCTTTTTTGGCATTTCATTTTCTAAAGCATCATTATCAAAAGCAAAGTTTAACTGCTTTTTTAAAGCTTTCCCGGCAGCCGGCATAATTGGGACTCCGAAGGATTAACAAAAAGCTGCTGTTTAGAACAAGGTTTCCTGTAATTGTATTCAGTCGAGTTTGCAGACATAAAGTTCGTTTATGAAATCGAGTTTTTGTAATTCATCTATGACTTTCTGGTCGGGGCCTTTATCGACACTTACAGCAAGGATAGCTTTTTGCTCTTCTGGTTTTTCACCGACACCCATTGTGCAGATATTGATACTGTGTTTTCCGCAAACGGAGCCGACCGCCCCGATGACGCCGGGTTTGTCATCGTTGTAGATGACAAGGATGGTTTCTTCAGGAGTTACTTCGACGTTGAAGCCGTCGATTTCGATGATTCTCGGCAGTGTGCCGCCGAAGATGGAACCGGTAACGGTCCTTGTTACTTTGTCAGTTACGACTTTTGCGCTAAAGGCCGAAGAGACGTCTTTCGATTCAGCGTTTTTGGTTTCATCGATGCTTATGCCCCGTTCTTTAGCGAGGACCGGAACATTTACGATATTGAGTGGGATGTCAAAATGCTTTTGCAGCATACCTATGATGAAGTTCAGAGAGACGACGTTGACATCCATTTCTGCGATATCTCCCCTGTACCGGGCCTGGAGGGATTTGATTTTCCCCGGAGCGATGACACTCAAGAGCGTCCCGATTCTTCGCGAGAGATTTGAGTACCGAGCAATTATCGGAGGGACAGCGCCGGGAGTTGAGGGTGCATTTAAAGCATTCCTGACGGGTCCGCCTTTTATAGCATCGACGAGGATTTCAGCGGCTTCGACTGCGACCTCGATTTGTGCTTCTTCTGTGCTCGCACCGAGGTGAGGTGTGACGACGCAATTGTCAAGTTTTTTGAATTTGTCATTTTTGGGTGGTTCATTAGGGAAGACATCGAAGGCGACTCCGCTGATTTCATTTTTTTCGAGAGCATCGTATGCGGCATCTTCGTTAATAATACCTCCTCTTGCGCAGTTTATCAACCGGACGGATTTTTTCATCATTTTGATTTGTTCCCGGCTAATCATATCTACGGTATCTTCGTTTTTCGGCACGTGCACGGTGATGTAGTCTGCTTTTTTGTAGATTTCGTTAACGTCCCCAGTGATTTCGACGCCGATTTTTTCTGCACCTGGTGCGGCAGCAATAGGGTCGTACCCGATGATTTTCATATTGAACCCGGTGGCGATTTTAGCGACAGCCATACCGATTCTACCGAGTCCGATGATACCGAGGACTTTGCTGTTGAGCTGATTTCCCATATATTTTTTTCTGTCCCAGTTACCGGCTTTTAAGCTGTTACAGGCGGGGACGACATTTCTACTCATAGCAATCATCAAAGCGATGGTGTGCTCGGCTGCACTCTGGGTATTCCCGCCGGGAGTATTCATAACGACAATTCCTTTTCTTGTGGCTTCCGGAATATCGATGTTATCGACCCCGACGCCCGCTCTTGCGATGGCTTTTAAATTACCGTGGTTTGAGAGGACTTTTTTTGTAACTTTTGTGCCGCTTCTTATAATCAGACCGTCATAGTCCTTGATGATTTCTGCGAGCTGGTCCTCATCGAGGCCGGTATTGACCTCGGCCTGCACCCCATCTTTGGAATTGAGCAGGTCAATTCCCTGTTGAGCGAGTTTGTCAGTGATTAAGACTTTAATCATATTTGCACCTCCTATAAAATTTAGTTCCAATAATCCCAGGCGGGATCGGATTTATCTTCTCCTATTTTGAAATAAGCTTCTTTGCAATCATACAGGAACCTTGTGATACAGTGAGCAGCGGCGTTTGAGAGCCGGATTATGGCGGCAGGTAAGCCGTTTGATTCGAGGTCAAAGCTTATCTTAATTATTTTTCCTTCATCAGAGACGGGCCATAACTTTTGCTTTGTTTTTGTGTCGAAAATCATCGCCCGGGCGTTTAAGGCGCCTTTGTAGTAATCCGAATCGGCTATCTTCTGTAGCTGGCAACTGTCAACGTAGACGACCAGGACGAGGTCGGCATTCAAAGCATTTCCTATCCCTGGAGGAGTGAGCAAGGAAGCATTCGGATTCTCTGCGCGGAAATCTACGAGGGTTTCATAGTCAATAATCTGTTTAGAGGGGAACTTTGCTTTTTTCTCAAGATTTTGCTTTACGGCTCTTGTAAGGTAGTAATTGAAGTTTACTTCGGAGTTAAGCCAGTAAGGCTGCCTCACGAGAATTAAGAGTTTTTTGTTTTTATGCTCAAGGATTTTGAATTCAGCGGGAACTTTTTCTTCGTATCGAGTGGGTGTAGCCATAACCCCGATGAGGGCGCAACCGGATTGGGACAGTGTCAGGGTCAAAAGGAATACCCCTGAGAGCAGAATAAGGACGAGTTTTTGTTTTGTTTTTGTCATATTATTTTTTTTAATTATTTGCTAAAGCTCGAGCTAATGTTACCGCCCAACCGGCAACGATAATGATTATTAAAGCCAGGATTATATGTTTTGCTTTAATCACATTGCATGCTCTCTGAAGAAAGGTAAAATATACTCCAAAGACAGCAGTAATGAAAGCAAAAAATGCTAAAAAGCTGATGATGGAACACAAGAAGGCGCTTGCGGGCTGGATATAAAAAGCGTTTGCAAAATCAGCATTTACAAAGTGAATTGCTGCGGTAGTAAATCCGCAGGTTGGGCAGGGCAGGTTAAATCTCTGCTTAAAGCCGCAAGGGCTAAGGATTAGGTTCAGGTTGATTATGTTGTGAGCGGCCAAGCCGAGAAAGGTAAAAACAGCAGCGATTAGTAAAAAAACAAGCGCAGCATACAACCGCTGCCTGGGGGTAGCAGTTATGAAGAGTTTAGTTTTATTCCGCTTCGACATTTCCTATTTAAACGGTTAAAAAACATAATCTTATCCATACAGCATCAATGATTTTACAGAATTCAGTCTGAGCTTTCAAGAAAGTATCCAGGAGAAGCAAGCATAATGAAAAACCAAAAAGAGAAAAATAAGCAAAATGGTAAACATCCACTATTTTCACTCTGTTTGGGCGGAGCTGCCGTTGTTCTGAATATTTCCCATATATTTTGGCCAGGGTGAAGTGGTGCTGAGCCCCTGCCCGTTGCCCTGGATGGCATAAAGTAAAAAGGGTTCATTCTGACCTGAGGCGATATATATCGTTCCATCGGGTGCAATATTGACGTTGGTTTCATTCAAGCGAAACGATTTTGCTATAGGTTCAGAAATCCATTCGATAACACCTTTATCACCGTTATCCCGGATACATGCTACACGCGCAGCACCATTGAGTTGTGTGCCAACGATTATCCTTCCATCAACTCTAATCAAGGGGTCTGAACCCCAAACATCGAATTGCAGATTATTCCATTTTAAAGAGCCATCCGGATTAAATGCCCAAAGCCGATGGTCCTCAGAATTAGCGAATATAGTGCCATCATTACCAATAGTGATATTAGCGAAGACCTCACCAGCGGTTGTTTTGACCGGCCAGTTGCCACCCGCTGATTTGCCGGTTTTTGAATGAACCTTGTGAATATAACCTCCGGCAGCGCTGCTTCCTACATAAAGAAATCCGTCTGCGTCCATAGAGGGAGGCATTCTCATTTCGGCTTTTACATCGTAAGCCCAGTTTTCAGTGAAACTGTCACCATTATCAGTTAAAGATATTAACCAACCGTGCTGGCTGGAGACGTAGATGTTTCCCTCCGGCCCAATGATAGCGCCGCCCAGATAGCCGTGAAAACCTTGAGGCGGATGAGACATTACATACTCCCATTTCACTGAGCTGTCAGATGTATCAATACAATAGAAAGAATCTCCTTCATCTCTTTCGGCACCGACTCCAAAGTAGAGTCTTGAGCCATCGGCAGATATGGCCGGCACGCTGTGAAATCCCACGTCAAAATCTGTGTTTTTCCATATCGTTTTTCCAGTAGATGCTTCAAGGGCATAAACGAAATTGGCACCACCGCCATAAACCACCTTTTGGTCGGGGCTTAGAGATGGAGCGTTAAATTCACCTGCCTGGTGGCCTACTTTTGTCGTCCATCTATGGGTCCCATTAGTAGTATAGGAAAATACTGATGAGCTACCAGAAACATACACATTGCCCTGGTTGTCAACAGCAGGAGTGGATTCGACGCTGTCATCGACCGGCCTATGCCAGAGGATGTCACCTTCAGATATGCTCTTTTCCGTCACCTTGCTTTTTGCCGCTGGAGATTCCCACATCAGCCCGTAATTCATACCGTGATTAACCACCGGCCAGCCGTCAACTATCTTTATCTCTGACATGCCAAGCTGGGGACTTCCCCTGTTT
Source organism: Phycisphaerae bacterium (assembly GCA_030604525.1). Classification (GTDB taxonomy): domain Bacteria; phylum Planctomycetota; class Phycisphaerae; order Sedimentisphaerales; family Anaerobacaceae; genus JAUVVQ01. The sequence continues at coordinate 42,069 of JAUVVQ010000014.1, forward strand.
TGGCCATCATAAAAATGATAAGTAAAGATGTTTTTTCCGCTCGGATGTTCATAAATTCCCGTATGCCCCGGGCCAATGAACCTGCCTTGGCCTTCTAAAACCAGACTGCCCCCCTGTTTAGCAAGGTCTATTCCGTCTTTATCAAGGTAAGGCCCGGTTATGTTCTTCGAACGTCCCACCCTGATATTGTATGTACTTCTCATTCCTCGACAGCACGCACCCCAGTTCACGAACAGATAATACCAGCCGTCTTTCTTCCAGAGATATGACGCTTCAACCCATCCTTTCTTTGTTGCTATCAATTTAAACCGCTTATCACCTTCCTGGAATGTGAAATCATCCGGCTTTTCTTTCAACAGCCCGGTTTTTTTATCCAGCTCTGTTATCCATATCCGCCGTCCCCCGAAGACCAGCCACAACCTTCCATCTTCATCCTGGAATGGACATGGGTCGATAACCGACAAGCTATCCTCTTCAATGGGTGAATAAAGTACGGGCTGTCCCGCATCGAACCATTCCATGTTCGGTGCCTTGCCCTTCGCAACAGCTCTTCCGACAGCCGTATTTCTGATGCCTTCAAACTCACTCATTGAATAATACATCAGAAGCTCACCATCGACTTCGATAATATCCGGCGCCCAGCAGGAGCCGTCATTATCAGGCAATAATTCTTTTATCCATCCCGGCCGGTCTTCTCCTGTGAACAGGTGCCTATTATGTACCCACTGTGTCGAACCCGGCGCAAAATACCTCTCTTCTACCCCGGCATTAGGCCCCCTTGCCGTGACATAAAACATAAAGTAACCATCTCTGGCCACAATCCTTGAGGGGTCATGCACAACTGCCGGCTTGGGGCGTCTTCTTCGGACACGTGAGTTTTGTTTCTGTTCGACGCTCTGTGCCTGTAAGGCCTTTTCCTGTTCTTCAGCCGCGATGCCAGAGCAGGCAAGAAAGAATAAAACCAATAACGAGTAAATTATGTTTCTTTTTTGCATGTTTCCTCTGATTTCTTTTTCCTTTCTCTTTATTGCTGTTAATAGAACTATCCCAGTTTCGTTACATAAGCAAAATAAGCACCGCCGAGGTTTTTGCCGTTTTTGTCATACAGCCATGACTGCAAACGCGGCTTGTCGCCCTTTTTCAGAGAGACGGTAAAATCTGCACTGAATTCGGTCGGCGCTGTTTTTATTGTCAGTTCTTTTTCGCCAAGCTTTAGCTTTGCCCTGGCGACAGGCCTGCCCGGCACATGAGTAAAGCCCATAAATTTATCACCAAAAGCTGCACCTGTTTCTTTTGGCCAGCCATAGAGAGCTATCTCATATTTGCCGGACTTTTCAACCTGCAGGTCCCAGTATCCATTCTTTATCTTTTCTTCCCTATCCAGAAGATTTTCCCAACTGTCTGCATAGGAACCTATCCAGTTGGCTGAGCACAACATCGCTGTCGGCTCGCTGTCAACGCCAATGCTGATGTGATTGAGCTGCTTTTGCAAAGGCCTTATCTCTTCGAGCCACCGGGCATAATACAATTTCAATTCCGCCGCGACATCCGGATATTTTTCGATGACGTTTTTCTTCTGGCCGGGATCGTCTGCGAGATTATACAGCTCATCACCGTGAACCAAACGCCATTTCTTCCAAAGCACTGCACCGGGCCTGTTTAAGTTGTGATACTGAATAATAATCTTGCGGTCAGGGAGTTTATCTGTCGTACCTTCAATAAGAGATGCCAGGCTCATCCCGTCAAACTCCGAATCTGCGAGCTTCTCAATGCCGCACAAATCGAGCAGCGTCGGCAGCACATCCGTGCAGTCAGTCAGCTCGTTGATGTCACGCGGTTTATCAAGACCGGCAGCCGGCCATCGCAGGAAAAACGGCACCCTGTGACCGCCTTCATAATACTGTTCTTTGCTGCCACGCATACCGGCATTGAAAACAGCGGCCCCCTCGCTGGTTCCATTATCGGTCATAAAGATGAAAATGGTGTTTTCCTTCAAGCCGCTTTCGGCCATGAACCGCTCCATACGCCCCATGTTCTCATCGAACTGGGCGATCATCCCGAAGAAGCCTGAATATTCGCCGGGATACATTTCCAGGTATTTCCTTCCTACCAAATTAGGCCAATGTGGTACATTGGTTGGCAGATAACAGAAGAAGGGTTGTTTCCTTTTCTGCTGTTCGGCCATCCATTTCATGGCCTCGTTAAACCAGACGTCTGTGCAGTATCCTTCGTATTTTTCAAGCTTGCCGTTGTGTTCATAAGTGTCGTCGAAGTAGTCGTTATCCCAGTAGTCCGCCATCGAAGTTATGCCCCAGGCGCCATAATGGACTGTTTCATCAAATCCGCGGTCCTGGGGTCTGTACGGATTGTTATCACCGAGATGCCACTTGCCGAAATGCCCCGTAGCATATCCGCCGGCCCTGAACACATCGGCCACAGTCGGTATTCCGCGTCGAATCATCGACTTGCCCTGGCAGACAAAAACCGCGCCATTTCGGAAGGCCTGCTTGCCGGTCAAAAGCTCACCGCGAGTAGGCGAACACATCGGCTCAACATGAAAATCGGTCAACCGCGTACTCTCGGCATAAAGCTTATCAAGATTAGGTGTCTTCAAAACAGGATTGCCGTGGCACGACAAGTCGCCGTACCCCTGGTCGTCAGTCATAATCAAAACAACGTTCGGTCTGGAGGCAAAGGATTTACCAGAAGGGTTTGACGCCGATTTCGCATAAACGCCCACCGAGGCCGCCATCAACGAAGCAGCACCGGCTCTCTTGAGAAAATCTCGACGGGAAATATTCTTGCCCATAGCTTATCCCTTTTATTTAGTGCAATGTTTTCATAACGAAAGCCAATATACAACCTGACATTTCCCATTTAAACAGTTTTAAATTTTAATCCTATTTGCGAACGAGAATCTTGAATGACCAAGTGTAATCACAGGGAAGCTGGTCGGGGAGCTCATCGATTACCAGATTATCGCCTTCCCGATGCCAATCAAGACTTTTGTCACTACCGAGCATATTGATTTCGGAGCCCTTTATTGGCTTTACGCCCGGAATTACCTCTGGGGAGCTTGGCTCTTCCAGGTCAATTGCGTACAGAAAATCTCCCTTTCTGGTGAACCTCACGGATCCCGCTTCAGCAACGTCAACGCCACCCTCGACGAACTGAGCAGGCTTTGCAGCGTAAAGGGCTTCTTTATTCACGTCCATCCACTTGCCCAGCTTCTTCAACATCTTCACCTGGTACACCGGAATTGTTCCATCGGGTTTGGGGCCGATACTCAACATGGTGGCCCCATTATGGCTGACCCTATTCACTATACTATCCACCAGCCCGTTAGCACCGCTATTAATCTCTTCATCTGTCATATCTATGTCACGTTGGTAGGCCCAAGTACAACCAGGAAGCGGTTCATCAGTCTGCCATTTCTGTGGGACGGGCTTCCCCATGCCACCACCTTCGAAATCCAATACGGAGCACGACAGGGGGAGCTCTTTGTTCTTTTGGGTCACCACGACACCCTTGCCCCAATTCTCGGCCTTGTTGAAGTAGTAGGCCATAAGATTCGGCATATAATCATCAATTATTTCTTTAGCCATACAGCCTTCTAACCATATCAATTGCGGCTGGTACTTGTCTATTACCTCCATCGCCTTTTTGTAAAATTCTAAACACATTCTATGATGTGCTCCTGGAGCATCATGCGGCTCTCCATATAAGCCATAGTACTCCGGGTTATTGGCGCCCTCACCATCAGGACAACCCTCTCTGGCACCATCAAAATACCGCCAATTATTACAACCATTGTTATGGAAAGTCACGACAAACTCCATGCCGCGCGACTTAATTGCCTTGGCTATCTCCCCAACAGTATCCCTGTGTGGTCCCATGTCCGCGGCGTTCCATCTAGTAACTTCGGAATCCCACATGGAGAAACCATCGTGGTGTTCTGCACATGGGCCGGCGAAGTCGGCGCCGGCGTTCTTGAACAGTTCCGCCCAGCGATCCGGGTCCCACTTCTCCGCCTTGAACAGCGGGATGAAGTCCTTGTACCCGAACTCGGTGAATGGGTCTCCCCATACATCGCAATGATGCTTATAACAGTCTTTGCCAGTAGGATCGGTATGACCAGGCAAATACATACTGCATCCATACCAGCAACAATACCCGTAACCTGCTACCGAGTAAGGCCCCCAATGCCAGTATATTCCAAAAACGGCGTTCTCATACCACTCCGGTATCTCCCACTGCGAAAGCGACTCCCAAGTAGGTTCATAATGTCTTGCCCAGGCCAGACCGGTCAAAGCAAACGAAACCAACACAATCATACTAAGCATTACAATTTTTCTTTTCTTCGTCATTTTCTTTTGCTCCTTTTATTTCTTAAAATTGTTTCATTGTTAAAGGTCAAAGCTAATAAACGCTCTCAGAAACTAATTCTTTTTGTCAAATTGAGCCATTTTAATCAAGTCTGACCAACGGCAGTTAAAACACACATCCTGTGACAAAAAGTTGACATCAGCTAAAGATTGGCTTATGCACAAGTTCTTTTAGTCTGACATTTCCCATTTAAACAGTTTCAAAATATAATTTCTCCCTACGGCATCAACAATCTTACAGAATTCTCCTTGAACTATCAAAAAATTCTTCTTATCTCTCAGTTCGTAAGCAATATCCTAACAAAAATCAGCTTACTTGCACGACTTCATCTGGGAAATCCGGGTTATGTGTTTGTTTTTTTTCACAACTTAGTTACAATATAAAGCGGTTATTTGATATGTCAAGTTTAAGAAAGGTTCAGAAAGATGATTTTAGAGCACGGCAGACTCAGCAGATTGCTTGAGACAGCTATAGTTTCCGCACGTCTTGGCGGTCAGCGGGCAATGAAAGAGATTAACTATATCAAGGTTTCGATAAAGAATAAAAATGAGCAGGTTATACCCCTACCCATTGTCAAGACAAAAAACCGGTTCTTTTAAGGTGGACTCATCGCCACTGGTTAAGGCCGTTGTACCGGAGGGAGCCCGACGGGCGACCGGAGTGCCAACGGCGACGCCATATACCTCGGCGGGGGTGCGGTAGCCCAACGCCTGATGCAATCGCTGATTATTATAAAACTCAAAATAGCGGCCAAGATAATA
>JAUVVQ010000051.1 GCA_030604525.1 Phycisphaerae bacterium
ACGTCGTCTTGGGCCGACTCCAGCAACGAAAAACAACGAGGCATCGATTGGCAGTTCACTGTTGAAAAAGCCCGGATTAAACTGAAGTCCCTGTACCCAAATCTTTAACCGTGACAAAGCACTACGTACATCATCCTGAATCCAGCTTTGGCTGTTTGGATTATATCTTCCTGCTTGTGATTTTAGATGATAATCCCCATCAACCCAGAAATCATCATTAGCATCTGCCGGTGTGTCATTCGGGTCCCAATAACCCGGCTTGACAAAACAAGGGTCAATAGCTATGTTGCCTGGACCCCAGTGGATTTGAGCAACGACCGGATTAATACCAACTCCATCTTGTCCACCCTTGATATCACTGTAGCTGACCTTAACGCTGCTGTCATATCCCAGATAAATCTCAGGTCCATTTGATGCTTCGTTACCCCAAAGGATACAATTAATTAGGGTTGGGTTGCCTTCCTGCTCGTATATTCCGCCGCCGTATCCATCATTCATTGCCCTGTTATTGATAAATACGCAATTAGCAATTTGCATCAGCTCATTGTAATTATTATACATACCTCCGCCGAGGCCCCTGCCAATTCGGCCGCAACCAAAGGCCTCATTGCCGCTGAATGTGCAATTGGTAACTACCGCTTCGCTATGGCCGTTCAACATTCCGCCTCCTTGGCAATCCGTTGAGTTGCCGCTGAATGTGCTGGCTACAACCGCCGCTTCGCTCCAGCTGTTCCACATCCCGCCGCCCCCCCGCTTCGCAAAGTTATCAGTGAATGCGCAATCGGTCAGTACCGCTTCGCTCTCCCAGTTGTACATCCCCCCGCCACCATCCCACTCCGCAAAATTACCGGTGAATACGCAATCGGTCAGTACCGCTTCGCTCCACCTGTTCCACATCCCGCCGCCACCCCCTCCCGCAAAATTACCGGTGAATACGCAATCGGTCAGTACGGCTTCACCATATTCGTTACGCATCCCGCCACCTTGGTTCCTGCTGAATGTACAGTCAAGGAGTTCGACACTGCTTGACTCATTAAACATCCCCCAACCAAAGGGTATTCCTTCGTTACTAATAAATGAGCAGTTCGCAATCGTAAGCAGCCTGCTGTAATTATTGTAAATCCCACCACCACCGCTTCGGGACATACCAAAGTTGCCGCTAAAAGTGCAGTCAGTAATTTCTCCTCCACCCATATCGTTATATATCCCTCCTCCACTTCTACCGCTGTTGGCGATGAAATTACAGTCAGCAACCGCCATCGTGCCGACTTTGTTGTACATTCCTCCACCGAAGGATGTTGCTTCATTGTTGCTGAAAATACAGCCGGTAACAATAGAGTTACTATCTAAGTTATATATCCCACCTCCATTACCTGTTGCTGAATTCCCCGTTATAATACAATTGTTAATGGTTGGACTGGTCTCATCACAACAAATTCCACCACCATCTGACGCATAACCATCGGTAACAGTAAATCCATTCAAGACACAATTAGTATCTTCGCCGGAATTAAAAGTTACGACAGAACCATTTTGTTCGCCATTTATAATCGTATTTTCCACTACATTTGGCTCATTCGGCTCTGTGCTCCTCAAAACAATACCCTTGCCCAAAAAGTTGATTCTTTCGTAATATATTCCTTCTGCAACGATAATCTCATCGCCGTTGAAAGCTCCATCAATAGCCGCCTGAATTGTCTCAAAGGCACTCTCAGGACTCAGGCCGTCATTGTTATCATTGCCGTAAAGGGCATCGACGTAATAGGTCGTGGTAAGCATGGTTACTTGCCCATTTTCGACGAGAAAGCGCCAGTCCTCATGGCATATACAGCCGGAGGGACAGTCGCCCCAGGCGCGAATGAATGTATAAACGGGTGGTTCAGCGGATATGGTGCTGCCGTCACCAATGCGGTAATTAGGTTCAGCGTATCGGAGACCTTCAGGTTGCGCTTCTTCGTAAATATCCGAAAGAAGTTCGGTATTATAAACTTCCCCGAATCGCAAAAGAAGATGGCTGCTGCTCGCCTCGATTTCGACCACGCCGTACGTCTCGTTGAGTTCATCCAGCCCATGATATTCACCGTTGCCGAACTGCTCCATTGCCTGTGTTGTAAGACCGACGATAATTTCGTAAGGGTCGGCAGCCGGCAGGTACCTAATCTCGGCAACTTCAGGATAGGAAGCTCGGATAAGGGATAAGTCGTTATAGATTTGCTCGGTAAGCTCGGCGGGAGGCCGAAGCTGCCCGCTCAACTCTAAGGCAATCAGTTGTGCTTCAAGAGCAGGGTCGGGGTATGGCCAAATCTCGCCGTTTTCTCCCCCGGAGCGTTCTTCACCTAAGGCCGAAAATGTTAAAAATAACATAACAAATGGAATGATTACTGTTTCTCGCTTCATCTTCCTGTCCTTTCAAAAAAGATGACAGATATATTATGTCGTTGCGAAGCGTCAAACTGTCCGGCGAAGTTGATGCATCTTCCACAATAAAAGATACGCAAAACGACGTTTCTGTTCCATTTTTTCAACAGAACCGCTGCGCAGGGTGCAAAAAGTAACATATTTGGAAACCTTTCTCAGGAAGGCAGGATTTGATATGAAATCGAAAAGTTATATGATGGCAAATACTTTATATAAAAAACTTAATACCCGCCTTCAACCTTATTTTCTTAACTTATTGTAAGTAAACCTAAAAAGAGCAGTTTGTCAACAATTTTCTCAAAATTTATTGGATTGTCCACCGAAAGGCAAGACCCTACCCATTGTCAAAACCAATATTTCCTTTGTTTAAGGTGTAAGTTGCAACATTTTGTGTCAATAAAAAACCGAGAGGCCGAAAATGCCGAAAAAAATAAATTTTTTCATATTTATTTCTTGAATTACGGAGCGCTTTATATTATAATTAAGGTTCTTATAAGAGGGACAATATGAAAAGGATGATTTTAACGCTTTGTTTGCTTTTCATGACATCTTTCGGCTTCTGTGATGTAATTACTGCTGACGCCGATGGTTATGGCAATGGGAGTGTTATTTCAACTGCCTTCGAGGGTATGACTCTGGGTTCAGCCGGAGGTTATTCGGGTCTTGACGGTATGGTATATGCCTGGGAAGACGGCCTGGCCAGCACCGGCAGCAGTGTTTTTGCGAATAATTTATCCTTTCAGCGGCAATGGTCGGCGTATATTACGGAAACGGAAGGTTTTGCCCTCAGGGCGGATTTCGACCACCTGGCCGATTCTGCAGCAATTGATATAATCGGAGACGACTCCTCCGGCGATATCGGCGGTTTATATGCCTACAACTCCAATGGCGACCTCCTGGGGGGCAGGCTATCACGTCGGAACTGGGATACGGAGAGGTTTTCAGGGCGGAAATCAACAGGAGCACTTTCGATATTGCATATATAATCGCTGGCGGAGCAATTTCAAGTCAGGATACCGTGCACCTTGATAACTTAACGGCGAATGTCATTCCGGAGCCAACTACACTTTCGCTTCTTGGTCTTGGATGTGCCGGGATTGCTTTAAGACGAAAGCGATAAGCATTTTTTTATTCCCGCTTTACGGGCGGGAAAGTTAAAAAAACAGCGGAAATTATTTGGGAGAAAGAAATGAAAAGGTTTATCCCCTTTATTATTTTGCTATCCTTATCCTCTACAATTCTCGGCAATGTAATTAATGTCCCTGCAAACTATACGACTATTCAACAAGCTATCGAGGATGCTTTTGATGGTGATGAAATTGTCATTGCAGAAGGGGTTTATTACGAGAACATCGACTTTTTAGGTAAGAGTATAATCTTAAGAAGTACAGATCCTAACGACCCAAAGGTAGTGGATAACACAGTTATAGATGGAGGACAGAATAGTTCTGTAGTGACATTCGACAACGGCGAAAATGCCAATACGGTTTTGAGTGGCTTGACAATTGCTTATGGTTATGCTGCAAATGGAGGTGGAATCTACTGCAGCAACGGCAGTGAGCCGATGATTATCAAATGTATTGTCAGGGACAACTCCGCGACATATGGCGGTGGGATATACAACAGTATGAGTAAACCAAAGCTGACTAACTGCACATTCAGCGGCAACTCAGCAGATATGAAGGGTGGGGGGATGTATAATTCTGATAGCGAAGTGGAAATCAATGGATGTACCTTCAGCTCCAATACAAATTTTGGGCATGGCAGGGGTGGGGGAGAAGGTGGGGGGATATATAATTATAATAACGAGTTGATGCAAATTGCTAATAGCGTATTTACTGGGAACATTGTAAAAAATGGAAAAGGAGGAGGAATTTACACTGCTGGTGAACTCAACTCGACAATTTACAACTGCTCTTTTACCGGAAATGCAGCGCAGGATTCTGGAAACGGGTTGTACAACGACAGCAACTCCACTCTGACCGATTGCATATTTTGGAACAACAAACCATCCGGAAGTCCGGAGGAATGCGAAATTTATATAGAAACCGGCAGCGAGCTTGAGATAAATTACAGCGATATCAAAGGGGGACAGTCTGGCTTGTGCGGCAGTGCCATCTGGGGAGCCGGCAACATTAATGCGGACCCTTGTTTTGTTGAGCCGGGTTATTGGGATGCGAGTGGAACGCCAGATGACTATGAGGATGATTTTTGGGTTGATGGTGATTATCATTTGAAGGGTGTTTCGCCTTGTGTGAACTCGGGAGACCCGTGCTTTGCAGGTGTTGGCATGGTGGATATAGACGGCGACATTCGTGTTATCGACGGCCGCGTAGATATGGGAGCGGATGAGGAAGTGCCTGGGCAAATTACCGTGATGAAACCGAAAGGTGGTAATGTCTGGACGGCAGGCAGTATCCATTTTATAGAATGGCTCAGTATTGATATACTTTGCGGGGTTGACCTTTGTTTCAGTGATAATAACGGCCTTGATTGGACTATAATCGCTCAAGATGTTGGAAATACGGGCAGCTATATGTGGTCTGTGCCTGATATTGTTGATTCGGCTGAGTGTGTTGTGAAGGTTTTGCCGCATTTCCCTGGCGGTAATGAGACTATTACTTCCAGCGGTTTATTTGCGATTCAGCCGGATTCGCCCGGGCTGGATGTGGGAAGTAAGTGGCGGACGCTGGGCGGTGGTTTTGACAGGTCTGGTTTGAACGTAGATTACGGTCCGGAAATCGGCTGTGTGCAGTGGAAATTCGAGACAGACGGCCTGGTTTCTGCAGGAGTTACGGTTGGGGAAAATTGCATACATATCGCAAGCGAGGACGGCAATGTCTATACGGTTGATGCCAATGGCTCACTTCTGTGGAGTTATGATACGAATTCACCGATTCTTTGTTCTCCGACAATCGGGGAAGACGGCTCGGTCTATGTGGGGGATTTAGACAATCGGCTTTTTGCGATTGATAAGAACGGCGGTATTCGATGGACATTCGATACGGATGGTTTTATATATTCGTCTCCTGCGGTATCGGAAGATGGAAACGTTTATGTATGCTCAGAGGCGGGGACGCTTTACGCTTTAGCTCCGGACGGCACAGAATTATGGACTTTTCAGACCGGCGGAATATCAAAATATCTCAGTGGGGCCATAATGGCTTCGCCGGCGGTGGATGCCAATAACACGGTTTATATACCGGGAGTTTATGATTCCAATCTTTATGCACTCGATGGTTCGGACGGCAGTGTAAAATGGCATTATCATTTTGATTCCAAGGGCTGGGTCTTTGCCTCGCCGGTTATTGACGTAAATAGAAATGTTATTTATCAAACTTTATTAAACGATGCGAATCTTTATGCGATTGACGCAAATAACGGAGGCCTTCTCTGGAAAACGGATGTCTCGGATACGGATTCCAACTGGTTTGAGCCGTATTATACAGAACCTGAACTATACAATGTGACTGAAGATAGCTACTCCGAGCCGGTGTTGGGGCCAGGGGGAACAATCTACGTAAGTATGGATGACCCTTACCTTCGCGCCGTCGAGCCGAACGGGACTATAAAGTGGATAGAGAAATTCGGCGAGCTTGGCGGTTTTACTATGACAGTCGGCGGCGACGGTCTTGTTTATGCTGCCAGTGATGATGGCGAACTTTATGTTATAAATCCCCAGGGTCAGCCGGTTGCAAGATTCGAAGGTGATGAGTTTCTTAGTTTTCCAGTTATATCCGATGATAATACGTTGTTAATAAACGATGCAAACAATGCTGTATGGGCAGTGGGGACAGATGGGTGTGAAGATAAGCCGCTCAATCCGCACCGGCTACAGGATTTAAACGGTGACGGTTCGGCGGACTTTTATGATTTTGGCATATTAGCTAACGAATGGCAAAGTTCTCCAAATATCGTGCAATTTGGTGGTCCCCATTCTCTCTACTACTATTTCAAAGGAGACCAATTATATCTTTCTGGCGATGTGAACGGTGATTTATTCGTTGATTTATATGATTTGGCGATTCTGGCTGAAAGATGGTTAACCAATAATTAAATAAAGGCGGGAAAATGAAGAAAAAATTTAGATTTACAAAGATGGATTTATTTGTAGTTTTGGCCTGCTTGTTTTTCCTGACTATGAATATGGGGATAATAGCGGGCGGCGCACGCAGAAGGGCAAAAGAGGCGCTCTGTCTGTCCCGTCTTTTCAAATGGGGACAGGTCTTCCAGATATATGCAAACGATAACGACGGCCATCTAACCGGTTGGCACGAACTGAGCCCCGGCGATGAAACCTATGCCCCGCCGGGTGTAAGCGTTTACTTTCACGAACACTGCTGGATTCCGAGACTGCATAAGTATTACGGTAAGCCGGTAGAATATGAACAGGTCGATGGAGAATGGGTTTTCAACGGAAGCTGGGATTTTTGTATGTGTCCTTCAACCAATATGACCTGGTTTGGTGGGGAATTCAGCGGCCCAATGACCGGCTGGGACTTAAGATGGCTACACGAATACGCCGGGGGTGACTATTGGCCCTATTATGATTCTGCATTCGGCAGCTATGGCAAGAACTCCTGGGTTACTGATACGGGTTATTCAGACCTTTGGTGGTTTGATACGAATTTATGCTGGGATACTGTTCGTGTAAGTGGAGCCGGGATGGTTCCCCTTTTCGGCGACTGTACGATGATGGGCGGTTTCGCTGATGTCCATGATGGGATTCCAGAGGTAGCTATTCGTGAGCCGATGGGAAGTGGTGGTGAAGGTGAAATGTGTCGATGGGTGATAAACCGGCATACGGGCGGGGTGAATATGCTGTTTATGGATTTTTCAGCAAGAAAAGTGAACCTCAAGCAGTTATGGCAATATCCCTGGCACAGGAATTGGGATTCCAGCTTGGCGCCCGACCCGGAAGACCCGGAACAATGGCCTGACTGGATAAACGAGCTTTGACTCCTGCAAGGATTACCCTGACCAAAGGTGGTTAGCTAATAATCGATTAAAAGTGGGAAAATGAAGAAAAAATTTAGATTTACAAAGATGGATGTATTTATAATTTTGGCTTGTATGTTTTTCCTGACTATGAATATGGGAATAATAGCGGGCGGCGCACGCAGAAGGGCAAAAGAGGCGCTCTGTCTGTCCCGTCTTTTCAAATGGGGACAGGTCTTCCAGATATATGCAAATGATAACGACGGCCATTTAACCGGCTGGCACGAACTGAGCCCCGGCGATGAAACCTATGCCCCGCCGGGTGTAAGCGTTTACTTTCACGAACACTGCTGGATTCCACGATTGCATAAGTATTACGGTAAGCCGGTAGAATATGAACAGGTCGATGGAGAATGGGTTTTCAACGGAAGCTGGGATTTTTGTATGTGTCCTTCAAGCAATATGACCTGGTTTGGTGGGGAATTCAGCGGCCCAATGACCGGCTGGGACTTTGGATGGCTACATGAGATGGCCGGGGGTGAGTATTGGCCCTATTATGATTCTTCATACGGCAGCTATGGTAAAAACTCCTGGATTACTGATTCCCAGACATGGTGGGGGGGCGGGGAACTGGGCTTAACAGCATACTGGGATACTACTCGTGTAAGTGGAGCCGGGACGGTTCCCCTTTTCGGCGATAGTTCTATGATGGGCGGTTTCGCTGTTGTCCATGATGAGATTCCCTCCGAAAGTATCCGTGTGCCGATGGCGGAAAGTGGGGAGTTGGAACGATGGGTGATAAACCGGCATACGGGCGGGGTGAATATGCTGTTTATGGATTTCTCGGCGAGGAGGGTGGAGCTCAAGCAGTTATGGCAATATCCCTGGCACAGGAATTGGGATTCCAGCTTGGCGCCAGACCCGGAAGACCCGGAGCAATGGCCTGACTGGATAAACGAGCTTTAAAAACAGCAGTAAAATACTATTGATTTTATTTTGCTACATTGGTCCTGTGAAGCCCTGCCTTTTTTGCTTTTTCAGCAGTTTTTGCAATCCAGCATTTCCTCGCCCATCTCGCCCTGCTGATATTGTCGGGATTGTGAAAAAAACACTTTAGCAAACTGCCAAAAGCTTGAACTTTTAAGACGGACTTGATATTCTATTGAAAATGAAACTCGCTTGAACATTGGAAAAACGAGTAATCTCGAAATGATATAATATCCGGTAAATTGTTCGGAGGGCGGCAAAATGAAAGTGAAACGAGACCTGCTTGATAGAAGAAAGTTTCTGAAAAACATTGGGGCTGCCGGGCTGACCTCTCTGCTTGCTTTGCCGGAAGTGAAAGCCGAAACGCCTGATGCAAACGCTCCGGCTAAAACCGCCGAGGCAAAACTTCCGCAGGTGCCGAAACGACAGTTGGGCAGGACAGGCGTCAAGATTCCGATTTTATCACTCGGAGCAAACCGTCTTGATGACCAGATAATGTTAAGGAACTGTTTTAAATGGGGAGTAACTTATTGGGATACGTCTCACTCCTATATGGGTGGAAACAGCGAGCTTGAGATTGGTCGATTCGTTTCGAAGAATCAAAAGCAAAGGGGAAAGCTGTTTATCGTTAGCAAGGCATCCGGTGCACAAAACGAAAAAGATGTCGAAGAACGACTTCAAACTTCTCTGGAAAGGATGAATACCGACTTTATCGACCTTTATTTCGTGCACGGATTAGAAGAGCCGGAACAGTTGACAACAAAGTTGAAGCAATGGGTAAAGCAAGCTAAAAAACGGGGCGTTATACGATTTTTCGGATTCAGCACTCATAAAAATATGGCGGACAATCTCGCTGGAGCAGCGAAGCTGGACTGGATTGATGCGATAATGACCACCTATAATTTCCGGCTGATGCAGGATAAAAAGATGCAGAAAGCTGTTCAGGCGTGTTACGATTCGGGCATTGGCCTTGTTGCTATGAAGACCCTGGGACTTCGTACCGGTATCAGTATTGAAACCGATGAAGATAAAAAAATCACAGGGCATTTTATCGAGCAGGGTTTTACGGAAACTCAAGCAGCAATAAAAGCCGTTTTAGCGGATGAGAGATTCAGCTCCGCCTGTGTTGGCATGCGAAGCATAACTGAGCTGACTTCAAACATAGCGGCTGCATTGGATAAAAGAAAGTTGTCAAATAGGGATTCTAAAGCCCTTGCCGAATATGCCGGGGCAACTTGCAGCGGGTATTGTGCCGGTTGTGCACATATTTGTAACTCAGCCCTGCCGGATAACTCTTACGTCAGTGATATAATGCGGTACTTGATGTACTACAACAGTTATGGTCGGCGGCAGGAGGCAAAAAAACTGTTCGCTCAAATTCCTCAAGATGTACGAAAAAGATTGCTTCGTATCGATTACAGTGCCGCGGAAGCTCACTGTCCTCAGCGTTTGCCGATAAGAAAACTGATGGCCGAAGCTGTCCGTTCGCTGGCCTAATCAATATATAACCCGAACGAAGACACAGACAGTCTGACGAATCCTGACCTGATGCTTCCTTTTTATGCCCACATTTGCCTACATTTTGTTGCGATATTCTCTAATATCTTTTAGATTTGCTGATTGCACACATTAGCCCGCAACATCACGATGTAACATTGTAAACTCACAACGCCACGATGTAAAGCTGCAATGCGATGATGTAAGGCGACACTGCCACGGAGTAAGCTTACTTTGTCACAGAGTTAACCGCCTCCACCACAGGGTACGCTTTCTCCGCCTTTTTCTTCTGGCTCTTCTTGTTAGCTTTTTTATAGAATCGACTAATACGAGATTCTGCGAATTTCGCATCATCCCCTTCAACAATTTCCCGCTTTAGAATTTCATTTCTAACAATATTTTCAATCTCTGAGACATTGATACTGACCCCGTCTGACAACTTTCGTAATTCTTTTCGGATCGAATTAAGGATGATATCATTGAGTATCAGATTGCCAATAATAAAGCGATTTATGGTTTGTGCTTTTTTATAGTATTCCTTACGGGTATTTTTTGCTAATCCCTCTTTAGCAACGATAAACAATAACTCTTGATCTTTATCTGTCCTTGCGTTCAACTCCAGAAAATTAAATGAACACACCAGATCATAGTTGATAGGCTTCTCAAATCTAATCTTATAGACTTTCCATTCTACACCATTAGTTAGTATAACCCACTCTACGCCATGGTTTGCACCATAATCGAGAGCCTGTTTCATGTGCTCATCTTTTAATTGGATGCCTATCGCTTTGACTTCAATCAGGTATTGAACTTTTTCGTCTATCTTTAATGCCAGATCGCAATACGTATTCCTGATTGCAAACTCTCGTGTTATTTCCAGATACTTGTCATATCCGAACACTTCACTAAAAACATCCGTCAATATTGAAACCGTATCCGACTCATTGATATCACGGTCTTTCGCAATTTGCAGAACTTTCTGGAATTTAGCAACTGACTTAACAAAACGATTACTTATCTTCTTTGATACTTTCGCCATCTCAATTCCTTTCAACTTTTATTTTATCTGTGTTACTCTTTTTCCTCTGTGGCTATTTTTTTTAGTATACATTGTTAGCCCAACTACTCGTTATATAATCATTTGCACGCTTATTTGCCTGTTTGCAATATCATAATGTAACCTTATAATGCCATATTGTAAACTCACAATGCCACGATGTAAAGCCGCAATTCGATGATGTAAGCCTCATCCAAGCTGTTAAAAAAAACATCCGGCAAAATATTAATGTTTATCGTTCCAACTCCAATATTCATAAATTATTGGATCAATGCCCGAAGATCTTGATAAATTTCTTATCGTTTTTAATAGTATTACATAAAGTTCTTTTGTGTTTACAAATTTCATTGTCGCAGTTTGCGGTATATTAATTTTGTAGTTGATGTCTGTAAGGTCGTTAATAATATTCCTTAATGGACGCAATGTATATTGGTCGAATGGAATATGTAAAAAGGGTATAAGTTTCTGCCGATGATATTTCTTTTCTTCAATAATCATTTTGATTAGGAGATTGACCATTTTTATTGAAGGTCCATATCCAAGTTTAGTTCCTGTTTGCTTACACCACTGATTTAATAATGAGTTATTTAGTTTGTCTATATAATCATCGTATTCAGATGTCTTTTTTATCGTTGAAAATGTAGATATTATAGTATCAAAATTTTTATTGGCCCAATTTCTATAAATTTTTGAGGGTTCAGAAATGCCCTTAAATGCACGAAAAACACTACCGCCAACAGACTTTTTTACTATAATACTATTTCCTTGGTCTGTGTGTTGCGGATATTCAAAGTGCTTATTAAAATTAGATAAAACTGCTTTAGCTTTTTCTGCTGTTTTAAAAGTATGTATCTTTTTGGGCATAAATATACTTCTCCTTTTTAGGATAAAACTTTTACGAAACCACCATTACCGTATTACTCGGCTGTCCTTCGCCGCATTATTTACGGTGATAACGCGATATTCGAGTTGGGTTTTTTCCGGCTGGTCATAGCAAAGTCGCCTCTTTTTTTGGAAATCTCACCATTGGTTTGTAATTATAAGATTTTCGGATATGTTTGCAAGGTTTATTTTTTAGAGCAAGAATAAAAGCTTGAGGCGCAAGAGCAAGCAAATAAAAAGGGCCTTGGGATTACGAGGGCCGAATCAAATAATGATTGATAAATGATAAATATGGAGAAAGACCTGCAAAAAAACGGGAAGAGAACCGTCAAACGGCACTTCGTTATGATGGTTTTTAAGAGTTTCTTGATGCCCTTTTGTTAAAAACAATCAACTATTGAAAGGGGGCTAACGTCCGATAATATGGGCGTGGTAAGTCCTTGTCATATATGGAGTTACGCTTCCTCCAGGATAGATATGCCGAATTGTTCGGTGATTCTGTCAAACTCATCGAGCGAGTTGAAATCGATAGTAATTTTACCCCTCTGGCCATTCCTGCGGGTCGTAATCGATACCCGTGTTCCTAATTCCTTGCTGAGCTTTCTCTCTAACTCCATTATATGCGGTGAGCTGGAAGGAGTTGGCCTTTTGCTTTTCTCATCGGACTCCATTTGTTTGCGAACAAGCCGTTCCACTTCCCGGACGCTCAGCCGCCCTGCCATCGCTCGGTTTGCCAGCTTCCGTCGCAGGTCGTCGGTGGGCAGCCCGAGAATCGCACGGGCGTGACCCATACTCAGCTCGCCTTCGATTAACATTTTTTTAATCTCCGACGGTAAATCGAGTAACCGCAGGTGATTGGCAATTACCGTTCTGCTTTCGCCAAGGCGCTTTGCAGCATCTTCCTGGGTTAGGTAGAAGGTTTTGAGGAACTTTTTATATGCCTGCGCACGTTCTATCGGGTTCAGGTCCGTCCGGTGTATGTTTTCTACTAAGGCAAGCTCTAGCAGCTCATCATCGCTCGCCTGTCGGATGAGTGCGGGGATTGTCTTTAATGATACCAGCTTTGCAGCCCGGAAGCGGCGTTCGCCTGCTATGAGTTCGAACCCTTTATCTTTCGGCCTGACGATGATTGGCTGGATTATTCCGTTTTCCCGGATTGATTCTGCGAGGTCCGCCAGCTCTTTTTCGTCCCAGCTGGTTCGCGGCTGATACGGGTTGGAAGTGATTCTGCTTAGCTCAATCTCACGCAGGGAATTATGTAACTCCTTATCCGGCGGCAAGTTAATAGTATTTATGGGGATTGCCTGTGAGGTATTATTCCGGCCTTGAGGCAATTTTATCGGACCCAAAAGAGACTGAAGCCCCCTGCCGAGATGCTTTGGTTTTGATTTTTTGTCTTTCAACATATTCATACTCCTAAAATATAAAGTCTGCGATTTGCTGTTTCGTCTGGGCCATCCCTGAAGGAAATGGGAAATCCTGGCCGAATATCAGAATATGGAGTAAATCTCCACGCTCCGCCGGAAGCGGCGTTTTCCAAGATGGGCAAAGCCCATCTGACTTCGTCGGATACTTCCATGCACTTGCTCCTGTGGTATTACGAAGGAATAATAAATAAACCGTTCGAAACTCCTTTGCAGCAGGTATTCGGCGAACGGTTTTTGTATTCTAAGTTACAATAAGATGCAACGTACAAAACCTTCTTAGAATTATTTCGGATGTTTTACTGAAAAAACTACACTTTTACCAGGAGAAAAAGGGCGGAAATCAAAAAAATGTTTCACGTGGAACATCGCCAGCAGGACATACGTGTCAGTTTCGGTAAAACAGGCAGGATGTAAGTGTTTGTGCGTACATATTTTGTATAGCTTTGGGTTTGTTTGGCTCCGGGGGTGCTGCTGCATTATTGGTCGGGCTGATGTGTAAAATAATACGGCCTTGCGAACGGGCAGAAAGAATACAGGGGGCGTTTGGATGCTGAGGTTTATATCTGAGTAATATTGGGATTAAGGGGACAGTGAGGATAATTCTGGAGTGGCTGGTAAGGCCGGAAGATCAAAGCAGGGCGTTGATATGCTATATGTTTCACGTGGAACAGCCGGGCTTATTTGCTGTAAAAAATTGTGCAACGGGAACAAACGCTTGAAGGTAAGGGACTTGAGGGATTGGGCCGATGGCAGGGCGATTCGGCGGTTTGCTGCGTTGTGTGTTGGCAGGGGCGTAAAATCATATAGATAAAGCGGATAGGAGCTTTTTACCTGGCAGGGCGGTAGAATGTTCAAAAGCAAGCTGTCGGCAGGAGGGTGTAATGTTGAAAAATTCTGCTATGACAGGCGGGGTGGTGATGGCGGTAGGGGGGTTGCAGTTTTTGGGAAGTTGGTGAGTTTGTTAGATTTATAACAAAAACTGCCAGATAGTTCGCCTGAATGGTTTTGTAAATTCCTTGTTGGACTGGGCTTATGGAAAGAACATATTTGTCTGTAATGGCTGTTATACGATGCTGAGTTTTTAAGGTAAGGGGGAAATAGAGTATATGCAGGCCTGTAAATATATCGCAAAGAGGACAAAACGGAGAGAAAATGCAGCAGGGGCAGGCAAGGTTGCTATCAAACATAAGGGATAGGAAATGTTTTGAAATGGCGTGTCCGAAAGGGGGGTTGCAGGGGAGCAAATGGACACCTGGCGAGGCGATGGCGCGATTTGGTGGCCATAGGAATTGGGTTTGATTTGGCTTTGTTTTTGAGGCGGTTATATACATAAATTCTCGTAAGCCCTTGTTTAATAAAAGGTTATATTCATTTCTGAGTTTGGGTTTGTTTTTGGCTGTCCAAAATCGCTGTTTTTTTTC
>JAUVVQ010000075.1 GCA_030604525.1 Phycisphaerae bacterium
CACACTGGCGCAGCAGAGACCTTTATAAGGCCTGGTTTATGAATGTCTATGCCCTTACCGACCTTCAAAGAATAATCGCTGAGAAGATTTCAACAAGGATTAACAAGCCGGTGTTGGTTGGCAGGTATGTTGATATCAGTGATTCGCTGCATATTTATGGCAGCTACTTTGACGAGGTTGCCGGGGAGGTCGAGAAGATGCGCAAAAGCGACTTTACCCAGCGTGCCTGGGAGAGCAAGCACCCTGCTTTCGAGATGATGACGGCTGAAGCCAGAGAAAACCTTGCAAAGAACCCGGACTGGTATGCAAAGCCAAAAGGACAGTAACTTAATTATTGATAATCAGTAACTGATTAAAGGAGCAAAACGATAGCTTTAATAGTGAACGGCGAAAGAATTGAAGATTTGCAGATAAAGCAGGAAGTTGAACGTCTCAGGCATCATTACGAGCAAATCTTTAGTGACAAGAAGCCCAAAGAGCGCGAAGCACAGCTGCTTGACTGGTCCAGAGAAAATGTGATTGAAAGGGTGTTAATCAATCAGCATGCGAGAGAATTTGGCCCGCCCATATCAGAAACCGAAGTTGAATCCGCCCTGGTGGAGATGAAAAAACAATATGAGAACCAGGGTCGCTCTTTTGAGAAGCTTAGTGCCGAAGATAAAGAGAAAATAAGAGAAGCCCTTGAGTCACAAATCAAAGTCGAACGTCTCCTGCAAAGCGTCTGCAAAGACATACCCGAACCGTCACGGGAATCTATCGTAGAATATTATGAAGAAAATAAAGAGCAGTTCAGGACTCCCGAACAAATCAGAGTGGCCCATATAGTGAAATACATAAACTGGCAAACAGACGAAAAATCTGCCTGTGACGCGATAAAGCAGGCACGAGAGGAAGTTAATAACGGTATTGCCTTTGAATTGCTGGTCGATAAATATACTGATTGTCCCGATAGCGGCGGTGACCTGGGCTATATTACAAAAGGACAGATGGTCGAAGAGTTCGAGGATGTGGTTTTTAAATTGGGTCCTGGTGAGGTAAGTGACGTTTTTCGTACGCGTTTTGGTTTTCACATAGCCAAGCTGTATGACAGAAAGCCGGCGGTCCTGCTGAGTCCTGAAGAGGTGAAGGGGCGTATCGCCGAAGAGCTTAAAGAGCAGGTACGAAGAAAGGCTGTTGATGAGTTTGTAGATACATTGAAAGATAAAGCCAAAATTGAGGAGATATAAAATACTTCTTTGAAGAATATTTTTTACCGACACCCCGATATATCCAGAAGGGTAAATGGCTCGCAATTCCTGCCTTGAAACGTAAAAGTTTGGGTCTTATCGGCACTTCCACAGTTGACATTTCACAAAGGATTATCTTCATTTTATCAGGGCGGGAAAACACATATCCCGGTTTGCTTTTTGCGATTTATGTATTATACTTTTATTGAGGCTGAAGGATTTAGCCCTACCACGTAGTACATTGCTTTGGCGCTATGCGAGGATTTGCAATAGAGCCTTTTGGGGGGGCCATATAAAGTTTCTTTCTGGGTAAGGTCCCTGCGCAGGACAACGCGCAGGGACTTTTTTTTCAGAAAAAACACCACCTAAAAAAATTGTGAGTTTTTTTAAACTATTTTTGTTAATGCTTATCCGACAGGAGATTGGGACAATCCGAAATAAAATTTAACAGCTTGAGATTCACCGTGAAGCAAAATTGTCGTAAGAATTCCTTTGACATACTATATGTTGTACTTGTAATATTCGAGTCGGCGAGATATGGTGTTGTTCCGTCGAGCTGCTGCTTGTTTTTAGCAGAGGATTTAAGGTGGATTTGGCCTGTGAGATGTCCATTTTGCAAGGAGAATCAGGATAGGGTTGTTGATTCGCGTTCGAGCGATTCGGGCAGGGTGATTAGACGTCGGCGTCAATGCCTGGCCTGCAAAAGGCGATTTACCACTTATGAAAAAATTGGCGAGAGCTTTAAGCTTTATGTTGTAAAGAAGGACAACTCACGGGTGCCTTATGACAGGGACAAGGTCATTGCCGGTTTGCAAAAGGCCTGTTACAAGCGGGAAGTTTCTGCTGAGCAGGTTCAGCAGATTGCCGACAGGGTTGAAGAGGATATTTTCAGGAGTTTTGATAAGGAGGTTTCATCGTCTTTTATCGGCGAGAGTGTTATGAGGCATCTTCGCGGAGTTGATAAAGTGGCATATATTCGTTTTGCAAGTGTCTATCGTGATTTTAAGGATGCAGACGAATTGATTGACGAAGTCAGTCAGGTTATACAGGAAACAGAGAACAATAGTCAGCCGAAACTTTTTGACGGGTAAAGAGGAGAAAATATTCTCCGGCTAACGCAAGTGAGTTTGGTTGCCTATTGGTAAATTATGCAGGGAAGCATAAAAATGGGGACAAAAAGGCGGTTGAAAGTCATAAAGGCGGACGGCAGTATTGAAGAATATCTGCATACCAAAGTAATGGGTGCCATCGGTAATGCTTTAGCTGAAATTGGTCAGGCGGATGTTTATGTTGCCGAGGAGCTCGCCGATGTTGTAACATATTTTCTTTATAATAATAAAAAACATTCCTATACGGTAACCAGCGGCGAGATACTTTCCATAGTTAAGGCGGTGTTGACGGCTACGGGATATGAAGAGGCGGCGGTTGAATTGAGCGAATATCATTTTGAGCGCAAGCTCAAGCGCTCCAGAATCGAAGTTGTTCCCATTGATATTCAGGGTTTTACGGACATTGAACTATTCAGTAGGGCCGAGGAATCCGGTGACAGAAGCGCCTGGGACAAGTCAAAAATAGTCGCCGATTTGGTAGCCAATTACGGCCTTTCCCGCCAGACCGCCAGGATGGTTGCTTCGATGGTCGAGGAAAAGGTATTTAATATGCAGATTACACAGGTCCCCGTAAGC
This sequence comes from Phycisphaerae bacterium, assembly GCA_030604525.1. Classification (GTDB taxonomy): domain Bacteria; phylum Planctomycetota; class Phycisphaerae; order Sedimentisphaerales; family Anaerobacaceae; genus JAUVVQ01. Next base: position 2,912 of record JAUVVQ010000075.1, read on the forward strand.
CTGATAAGACAGCTTGTTCTTGGCGATACCGCTGCGGTACTGCGGGCACAAAAACAGCTGCAAACCATATAATCCTTTATTTGATTTTGCTCAGCAATGTCTTTATTCTCTCGAGGATTTTTTTGTTTGATTCTTCAGGTTCGATGTCGAGCCAGTTAATATTTTTGAAAGTTTTGAACCATGTTCGCTGACTCTTTGCCAGTTGGCGGGTGTTCTTTTTTATCAATTCTGTTGCCTTTTCCAGACTTGTAATGTTATTGAGATAGTTGATTATTTCTGCATAGCCGATAGCACATCGTGCCTGCGGACTTAATGGTTCATTTTCTGTAAGCAGTTTTTTGACCTCATCGACGAGCCCTGCGGCAATCATCTTTTTCACTCTGGAGTTAATCCGTTTACTTTCTTCAGTCTTTTCCCTTCGCAGCCCGATTAAAGTCCAATTGTGCAGGGATTGAGCGGCGTCGAATTGCCGCTGAAGGCTTGAGATAGGTTTTCCGGTGAGTTCATAGACTTCGAGGGCGCGGATTATTCGCCTGGAGTCACTTGGGTCGATGCGTTCCGCCGCTGTTGGGTCAACTGTTTTTAATCGATGGTGTAGTTGTTGGAGTCCTTCGGTTTTGGCAGTCTGCCGCAATTGGCTGCGGATTTGCTCATCGGCACCCGGTCCTTCAAACAAACCGTAAAGCAATGCCTTTATGTACAGTGCGGTTCCCCCAACGGCTATTGTCGGTTTATTGCGGCTCTTGAGCTGTTCTGCCGCATCTGTAGCCAACTCAAAAAAGGACCCTACGCTGAATGGCTCGCTTGGCTCAACTATATCGATTAAATGGTATTTTAGCATTGCCAGGGCCTCTTTCGGCGGCTTTGCTGTGCCGATATCCATTCGACGATAGACCTTCATCGAGTCGATGCTGATTATTTCAGCACCTGTTTGCCGGGCCAAATCAAAGGCCAAACGTCCTTTGCCCGATGCTGTAACACCGAGAATTAGCAATCTGCTCGTATTCATAATTTGCTGTAAAAGTCTGTAAAAATGAATATAATACAAATTAACCGGCAAAAACGCAAAATTATAGCTTTCAGGGCAGGTTACGTTCAATGTCAACAGCAGAAGCTGTGAATTCAGATTTTAATACTCGTTTGGCCGAGAAGGCTCAACTGGTTAACGGTGTATTGCGACAGATTTTAGCAGAGCTTGGTAATGTGGATGAACGTCTAAAGAATGCACTCGTATACACTCTTGAATCGCCGGGCAAGCGCATCCGTTCTGCGTTGGTTCTTTGGAGTTGTGAAGTTGTCAGCGGGCGGGTGTGCCGTAACGCAGAAATTGCGGCGGCGGCCATTGAGTTGGTGCATACTTATTCACTTGTTCATGACGATTTGCCTGCGATGGATGACGATGACCTTCGAAGAGGCCGGCCTACCTGCCATAAGGCCTTTGACGAGGCGACCGCTATTCTTACCGGCGATGCTCTGCTGACACTTGCATTTGAAATCCTGGCCGGAGAGGTTGATGAGCCAAAAATGGCGATAAGATTGATTAGTGAGTTAGCCGAGGCCGCCGGGCCGGCAGGGATAATCACCGGTCAAATGGCTGATATAAAAGCGGAAAAAACCGAAGGCAGTCAGGAGCTTTTGGAATATATACATACCAATAAGACAGCCAAGATGTTTCGTTGTGCTGCCGGGATGGGTGCAATTGTCGGCGGTGCGGATGAAAGCCGGTTCAAATGCCTTTGTGATTATGGCTTAAAAATTGGGCTGGGGTTCCAGATAGCTGATGATATTCTCGATGTATGCGGCCAGAGCAAACATATCGGCAAGACGGCCGGCAAAGATGCCGCTGCGGCCAAGTGCACTTATCCGAAGGTTATGGGTCTGGAGAAATCAAGGCAGTTAGAAAAGCAGTTAGCTGATGAGGCGATAGCTCTGCTGGCCCCCTTCGGAGCACGCGCCGAGGCCTTGCGCCAATTAGCTGTGGCGCTGCTCGAAAGAACAAGGTAATTGAGAGCGTTTCTAATGGGTGAACTTTTAGAGAAGATTGATAGTCCCGATGATTTGAAGAAGCTGCCGGCAGAGCAGCTGAAGGC